>JBCNVJ010000140.1:0-14378 GCA_039630255.1 Fervidobacterium sp.
TTTGCAATTAAAAATTCATCTTTAAGTTCTTCTCTTATCTCTTTCAAAAGCCTACTCCACTCCGAAATATCTGACATAATCGATAAACCACCATGTTTCACATTTGGGCAAGAAAAATTGAATTCAATAGCCAAAAACTTATTCAGATGTGGTTTTATGTACCTTGAAATAGCCAGATACTCTTCGTAAGAATCGCCACCAAGACTCAATATTACTGGCACTTTATCAAAAATTTTGTCATAATCTCCCTTTTCAAGGCTTTGAACAAATTTTTCAATACCTGGATTTTCAAGCCCTATTCTATTTATTAAAAATCCATCTTTCGCATACATTCTTGGAGGCTTATTTCCTTCTTTTTGTTTCATAGTAACCGTCTTAAACGTATAAGCACCTACGTATTCCCAATTAATTGAGCCCAAATTCAAATACTCTCCAAAACCTCCAGGACCTGATGCCACGATAATAGGAGATCTAAGTTTTAGTTTTTTCATCTCTTCCATATTTCATCACCCCTAAAAACAGGACCTTCAGTGCATACGTGCTTTATACCATTCACTGTTTCGACAGCACAACTTTTACATGCCCCTAACCCACATCCCATGTATTCATTCAAAGATAAGTAGGTTTTCTTATTTTTCAAATGTTCAAAAGCTAACCATTCCATGATCTTGGAACCTGAAACAAAAATCCAATCAAAAGTCGAAAAATTCAGTTCATTGAGTAACTTGAGATATGACTCGTTACCCACAAGAAAAGTTGTCTTTTCACTTTCAAAACGTTTAATGAATTCCGGTTTAAATGGCACTTTTGAAGATACAAAAAGGGGAACGTTAAAGTACTCAGATATAAAGAGACCTTCTGCAAAACATGATGGAGCTACCAAAACTGCTCCGTTTTCATTTTCTGGGACAAAAGGCTTACCGAGCGGACCAAGAATATCGATCTCTTCGTCAGCCGTCACAATATACTTTGAACAATTACCAACAACTTTAACTGAGATACTTATCGAACCATCGTACACCCCAAGTGTAAATGGTTTCCTTGTAAGACTCTCAGGGATGGCAATCATGCAAAATTGACCAGGATAACAATTCAAATCTAGCTCAGATCTTTTTTCAAATATTATGAAAAACGTATCATCAGTAATCTCTACGATCTTAGATTTCTTGAAAAAATACGAATTTATTCTATCAACTGTCGTTTTACTCATCGATGAATTCACCATTCCAATACACCCACCTTCCATTCTTCCTCACACCTAAAATCTTTCCTTTCAGTTTATAGCCATCGAAGGCACAGTTTTTCCCCTTACTAAAAAATCTACTTGCCTCGACCATGTATTCTGCCTCAGGATCAATCAAAACAGCATCTTTTGGAAATTGAAGTCCAAAATCAGTATACGATCTGCTTAATACATGCAATGGATTTCTAGTTAAATTTTCTAAAACAAGTCTTATATCAGAAAACACAGTCAAATATACAGAAAACGCAACTTCTATGTGAGAACTACCGTATGGTGCATCCTCGTATTTCAAAGGCTTTTCAGGATGCGGCGCATGATCAGTTGCAAAGCAATTTATAATTCCTTTTTTCAAAGCTTGTATTAGTTCGTCTCTATATTTAGAAATCGGAGGATTTATCTTTTGATTTGGATGTTTTATCATATTTGGTGTGAAAAATGAGTGGTGAGGTGTTAATTCGCAGCTGATTTTAGCAAATTTTCTCAAATAGGTTATGGTTTCCAAACTCTCCAACGTAGAAACATGTTGAATATGAAAACAACTAAACCCATATTCTAAGCCTGTCATAACCGTTCTGAAGATGGCAATACATTCGTTGGAATATGTTCTAAAACTGTTTGGAAGATTCGAACCAACGTAGAAATCACCTAATATTTCATATAATTGAGAATGATCAAAAACCATCGTAGGTTTCTTTGTACTGAATGCTTTTACAAGATCTTCTGAATGATACCTTATACCATCCGTTGAAAAACCTGTCACTTTGCTACGCAATGATTGAGAAAGGCTATTTATATCATTAACCAGTCCAAAAAGGCTTAGAGTGTAATTGTACACAACTTCACTTTTGGTTGAGAGATTGACATGGTCGTTTAAAACATCTTCATTGTCAATTAAAGGTCTTGTGTTTGGTTGGATATTCAAAATAAGGAAACCACCAGAAATAGCGGCTTTAGATAACGTATTGTAATCCTCTCCTTCGTTTAACCTTACGTGAGTATGAAGATCAACAAACCCAGGAGATAAAATTAATCTTTCAAAATTGTTCATCTTTTCTGGGAAATTCATAGTCTTGCAAATGTTCTCATCCTCTATTAACTTATTTTTGTGTACATCGTAGACAACCAAATCTAACTACCTCCTTTTGATTGAACGTATTTATTGAAGTAAAATAAAAGGGACCTTACGCAAGTAAGGTCCCTTTAAATAAATACCAAATTATTGAGATTGTGCTCATTATTGTAAAAAGTGCTGCAAACATTAAAATTTGACTTTGGCAAATTTTTACCAAATGGTTTTGGTCTCGCTGGACCAAATTAACCTTCATGTGGTCACACCTCCATTTTTTAAAATTATAACAAACTCTGACAGAAAAGTCAATCTGTAACTTATTATTTTTTGCTTTATCTCAAAGCCGTTATATTTTGCGTAGTTCCCCAAAACTATAAAAGTGCAACAAAATTATTGGTTGTAAAAACCAAGTATTAATGCGGTTTTTGGAAAGAAGATACTTGAAAACAACAAAGAATTTGACAAAAAACGATTAAAGATGGTATACTACAAGTGAAAAATGGGGGTACTGGGGATAGGTGGGAGTTTAGATTGTTGTTACCCTTTGGTGTGCACGCCATGGGCGTGCACACTTTTATTTTTTTCATATAACAGATATGTATTTTGAACCGTCATCTGGAAAAACTGTTACAACTTTATCCAATTTGTATTTTTCCCTCACTATTATTGAACCGAGAAGATTAGCTGATGAAGAAATTCCAACAAAAAGACCTTCTTTCCATAACTTTTTTGTGAACTTTACAGCTTCTTCATCGTCTATTTGTATTACCTCGTCTATTACCGACTTATCAACAATATCAGGTACAAACCCTGGACCGATTCCTTGTATTCTATGCGGAGAGTGCTGTCTGCCACTAAGTATTGCAGATTGAGATGGCTCAAGAGCAATTATTTTAACTTTGCTACCAAATAATTTTTTCAAAACCTTTCCAACACCTGTTATCGTTCCACCAGTTCCAACACCTGCGACAAAGGCATCTATGTCGTGACTCATATCACGTAATATCTCAGGCGCAGTTGTCAACTCATGTGCCAAAGGATTTTTTGGATTAGCAAATTGGTTGAGAGTGTAAGCATTACCATTCTGAACTATTTCCCTTACCTTCAAAACTGCTAAACTCATGTTTTCAACTAAAACTACTTCAGCACCTAAGGATTGTAGGATTTGTTTTCTTTCAACAGATACACTTTTAGGCATTACTATCAATACTTTCAACCCAAGTTTTGCTCCAAAATAAGCAAGTGCGATCCCGGTATTTCCACTTGTTGGTTCAACAAGTATAGTATTTTCATTTATTTGACCATTTATAATTGCATCTTTGAGCATAAAATACACAGGTCTGTCTTTCACACTTCCCATGGGGTTTGTTCGCTCAAATTTAGCATAAACACCGTACTTTTTAAGAAAAACTAACGGAGTGTTACCTATGTATACATCAGATAATTTTTCTAATAAAGTATTCACCTTGTTCGTCATAACTAACTACCACCTGAATTTAATACAAATTGTCTTTTGAATCTACAAAGTAAATCATCCTTTTTTGGTTCGCTATATTCGCTATGAGATCTGACTACTTTTGCAGGAATACCTACAACTGTAGCTCTAGGAGGGATATCGGATAGTACAACAGCGTTTGCGCCTATTCTAGCATAATCACCTATGTTGATAGGTCCCAATAGCTTTGCGCCCGCTCCTATGATTACGTTTTTCCCAACAGTTGGATGTCTTTTACCTTTTGTTATATACTTCGCTCCCAGTGTTACTCCATGATAAATTACGCTACCACTACCAACAACCGTTGTAGAACCAATGACAACACCAACTCCGTGATCTATTACAACACCTGGTTCAATGTCAGCAGCTGGATGTATATCACAGGAATAAATAACGCGATTCAAGTGATATATAAGGTAGGCAAAAAATTTAAAATTGGAAATGTAAAAAGCATGAGCAATTCTGTACAATCTTAAAGATCTGTATCCAGCATGAAAAAGAAATTGATAAGAAAACTCAAAAGATGGATCTAATCTTTTTAACGCTTCTCTATCTGCTTTAAGAGCCTTCTGAATTCTTGAGATTTCTTTGAAAAGCCTTATAATATTAATTTTTCTGTTCTTAGATTTTGGTTGATGAAAAGAAAGCGAACGTTTTACACTTTGCTTCTTTACGTTCAATAAAATACTCAATGAAGGCAACCGCACCCCATCTTATTCACCTCTTTATTAATTAGTTCTACCTAATTATATCATATTTGTCATGTTTGTCAATAATTTAACAATTCCTATTGCACATTTTCCAAGGATTGTGATATAATAAATTTAGATAAAGTCAAACACTGTATAAATCGTACAAAGGGAGGTTTTGTAGTGAGTCTAAATGTTAAGGAACTGCTGAAGGAAAGAGGTATTAAACCAACCGTTCATAGGGTGGAGATTTTAGAGTATTTACTTGAGAGTTATGATCATCCAACAGCTGATGAGATTTATGAACATTTCAAGAAAGAAGAGAAATTAGCTGTTTTATCAAGGGCAACTGTTTACAATACCCTTAAAGCTCTTGCAGAGGCTGGCATAATTTCTGTTATAATCACTCCGGATGCTGTGAGATACGACTTTATAAGAAAAAACCACCATCACTTTTATTGTACAAATTGCAAGACAGTCTACGATGTTGAGCTTGATGTTGCTTTACCAGAAGTTAAATCGGTTGATAATCACGAAGTTCACCATGTTCAGCTTACTTTAGTTGGTGTATGTTCTAAGTGTTTGAATAAAAGATAAGATTACTTGCAAATCATTGCTTTTAAAACCACTTCTAAGGGGAGGTGTTGATATATGCGTGATATGACCAGAAAGTTTTTGGAAGAGGCTTTCGCGGGTGAGTCGATGGCACATATGAAGTACCTCATATTTTCTGAAGAAGCAGAAAAAAAGGGATTAAAGAACCTTGCAAATGTTTTTAAAGCTATTGCTTACGCGGAGTTTGTACATGCTAAGAACCACTTCAAGGCATTGAAGAAACTTGGGGACACAACTGATAATATTCAATCTTGTATTTCAGGGGAGACTTTTGAAATTCAGGAAATGTATCCGGTTTACAATGAAACAGCCAAGTTCCAAGGTGAAAAGGAAGCTCAGATTACTACACATTATGCACTTGAAGCAGAGAAAATTCACGCAGAAATGTACAAGAAAGCTCTTAATTTAGTTAACGAAGGAAAAGACTACGACGCAGAGAAAATTTACATTTGCCCTGTTTGTGGCTACACAGCTGAAAATGTTGCACCGGATAAATGTCCTGTTTGCGGAGCACCAAAATCAGCTTTTGTAGAATTTTAGGGGGGATAAAAATGCTCGGGGAGTACATTAAGAGTGGTGACTTCAAAGGTGAAAAACATGTTCCAGTAATAGAAGCACCGGACGTTGTTAAAAAAGGAGAATGGTTTGAAGTCACGGTATGTGTAGGGAAAGAAATTCCGCATCCAAATCTTGTAGAACATTATATAGTATGGATTGAACTTTACGCAATGCCGGAGGGAGCTCCATATATCTTAAGGATAGGAAGATATGAGTTTTCACCAACTTTGGAAGAACCATTTGTAAAGACTAAAATAAAACTTGAGAAAAACTCAAAATTAATAGCACTTTCCTACTGTAACATCCATGGCTTGTGGGAAGGCTCAAAGGAAATAAAAGTAGAAGAATAATCTAAGACAAAGCCAAAAACCGCCTCTAAGCAGAGGCGGTTTTGGTTTATTTTTTTAAAAACATGCTTAATGTAACTAAAATAGGTTGTATAACAAGCGCTGGTAAAAAATTACCTACTTTTGTATCTTTTATCTCCAATATTCTTAGACCTATACCTATCACCATCAATCCACCAACAGCTACAAGGTCGTTAATATACTCAGGAGATGTTAAAAATGTCAGTGTATTTGCAAGTGAAGTAATACTTCCTTGTACGAACAAAACGCTAAGCGCTGAAAGGAGAACTCCTACACCGTATGTGGAAGCCAGTACTATTGATGATACAAAATCTAACAAGGATTTTGTGTAGATTATTGTCCCATCGTTTCTTAAACCAGCTGTTATAGAACCAACAATTGTCATTGGACCAACTAAAAATAAAAGTGAAGATGTTACAAACCCAGTCGAGAACTCCCCTTCTTTTATCCTATCTCCAATACCCTTGAGCTTCCCTTCTACGTTTAGCATTTCTCCAATAAATCCACCAACTGTCATGGAAAACAAAACTATTAGGAAGTTGTTCACATTTAAAGTCATCTTTATCCCAATACCAAGCGTTGACAATCCAACAGCAAAAAATAGTATCTTTCTATATTTTTCTGAAATTCCTTTTTTAAAAACCATTCCAATCAGACTACCTACGAAAACAGCAAGGGAGTTTACTAATGTTGGGATCAGTTTACCCACCTTTAAACCCTCCAAATTTTTCAAATTTAATGTCACAAAACTTTTCAGAACCTCAGAACAATTCCAAGTACCACAATACTTTCTGGCTTTTGTGGAATCTTTGTTGCACCACCCTCCACAAAAAATTGTAGGTTATTTAAATTAGATATCGTCGTCGACCATCCAGCAAAAAGACCAAAGTACGTTCCACTCTCATAATCAACATAAGCCACCGGTGAAATGTAAAGTCCAGAAGTGCTTTTCGAAGAAAACCTTACCCCCCATTTTATATAGTTAACTCCAATATTTGCAAACAAGTGAGTGTAATTGTCAAAATATGCCCTGAATTCAACACCTACAAAGTTATCTGTTGTAAATGAGACATACAAATAACTTCTTGAACTATCATTAGAAAATGCCAGATTGAAGAAAAGTCCGGAAATGAAAACAAGTAAAATAGACGCTTTTAGATTTTGATTTAACATATCATTCACCTCCATTTTATTTTTTCCTTAGTTTTCAAAATATTCTTTTAGACCATAATATAATTCATCATGAACGCGTCTATCCGTAGCCTTTGGTAGTATACAATTCCTTTCTGGTTCAATGACATATGAAATTATTTCGGCTGCTCTTATAAGAACAGCTTTTGTAATCTTTCTTTGTTTTTCAACCGCTGCCTTCATTATACCAGGAAAAGCTATAAGATTATTCACTTGATTCGGAAAATCCGAACGCCCAGTTGCAACTATAAATGCGCCATTTTCATAAGCTATGTCAGGAAATATCTCTGGAGTTGGATTTGCAAGAGCAAAAATAACTGGTCGTTTGTTCATTGCTTTTACGTCTTCACCTGTTAGTAAATTTCCCTTTGAAACACCTATGAACACGTCAGCATCTTTGATCGCTTCTTTTAAATTTCCTGTCGTCTGTTTAGTTCCAAATATTTGAGCTATCTCTTTGTGATACTTATGAAGAGCGTTATCTTCGTTTATTATACCATTGATATCACAAGGTACAATATGTTTTGCACCAAACTCTAAGAGTAGTTTAACAATACTATATCCAGCAGCCCCTATACCGTTTACAACTATCTTAACTTCGTCTATTTTCTTTTGAGCCAATTTGAGTGCGTTTATTAAACCAGCAACTACAACTACTGCTGTTCCCTGCTGGTCATCGTGAAAAACAGGAATGTTCATCTTTTCATCTAATTTGCTCAATACTTCAAAACATCTTGGAGCAGATATATCTTCAAGATTTATTCCACCAAATGATGGTTCAAGTGCCATAACAATTTCTACTATCTTATTTGTATCCTGTGTAGATAAGCATATTGGAAATGCTTCCAAATCACCAAATTGCTTAAATAGTATAGCTTTTCCTTCCATTACGGGTAATGCACCGTATGGTCCTATATTTCCAAGTCCAAGCACAGCACTACCATCACTGATTACTGCGATAACTTTCTTCCTTCTTGTGTAAATAAAGGTATTTGAGTTGTCTTCAGCACATAGCATTGCTACTTCAGCTACTCCCGGTGTATAAAGAAATTTGAGGTTTTCCTCTGTAATTTCAACAGCTGGTGAAATTCTATATTTACCCTGCAATACACGGTGCAATTCAGCTGAATTCATATTTTTTTCCCTCCATTTTTATTTTATCTAAAAAGGGTGAACATTTTAATTCGAACTGTGGTATAATTTTCTGGAATACGGTTATTTTGTGAAATTTTAAGTGAGGTGAAATCATAAATAAGTTCTTGTCTCTCGGGTCTATTGTAATTTCTGTACTTTCTTTATTTTACCTTTTTGACAGAATTATTCACAAGATTTCAAAAATGATGATTTTTTTATCGTTAATGTCAACATTGCTTTCACTTCTGGAGTTTTTAAAGCATGAATCGTATTTGATGATATACGAAAAAATCCAAGACTGCACACTTCTTTTCCTTCCTGTAGTTCTTCTATCTTTCTTTGATGAATTTTTGTCTTTGAAATTGAGCAAAAAATTGATTCGTTTCTTTTACACTGTTTCTATAATATACTTTATTTTAGCACTTACAAATAAAATTCACAACTTGTTTTGGTCTGGTACAAGGATAAGTCAGTTGTACAAAGGCAATTTGAGACCAACCATAGGAGTGGCAATCTTATTCTATTATATTATTTTCATAATTATTTTAGTTATAATGTATTGGGCTGTTATAAAAGCTCGAACGGTTAGTACATCAACTAAGGTAAAGATTGCTACTGTTTTTCTAATTGGAATAACATTATCTGCAATTTCATTTTACTCTGATTATAATTACACTCTGATGGTTTTTTCCATCTCTTTAACAATATTTACTGTTGAGTTACTCATGGTAAGACAATCTTGGAAAATAAATATGCACAATGCCTTGTTATCAAATTTTGAAACTTCTGAAAATACTATAATTGTGCTTGATAAAGACAATCATATTATAAATCTGAACAACTCTGCTGAAAATATTTTAAACGTAGACAAACATCAATTAATTGGTAAAAGGTATAACATAATTGAAGAAATCATGTCCCATGTTGGAGATATAATTGAATTAGGTGGTAAATATTTCTATGTTAATCTTCAAGTTATCGATGGGACAAAGTTATTAACACTAAAAGATGTAACTAACGAACTAACTTCGAGAAAGCATCTTGAAGAATTTATGATATTGTTCGATTCACTTTTCGAAAACGTTCCAGATGGTGTTGTAATATTAAAGCAAGATGGAATTGTGATAAATTGTAACAGCCAATTTTCCAAAATGTTTGGTTATTCAAAGAGTGAAGTTCTTGGCAAAAAAATTGATGATTTAATAGTTCCCAATAACCTTAGAGACGAACCTGCAAAATTAAGAGAACTGGTTTCCTCACAGAATACTTTAAGAGTTGAGACTGTTCGGAAAACAAAAGTAAATAAAGAAGTTGATGTAAGAATAACTCTTGCTAAGATTAGCAATTTAGGTGTTGGCTCTGATGATAGTAACGAGTATTTGATTTACGCGTTTTACACGGATATCACCTCAGAAAGAGAAGCAATGAATATAGTAAGAAACACGCTCCAAAGAGATATATTAACTGGCTTATACACACGAAATTATTTTCTAAGAAAACTGAGTAGTATTAGTGAATTTTCATCAATAGATGATTACCATGTGTTAATTTTCATAGACATATCAAACTTCAGTCAAATTAATATTCTCAAAGGTCATAAGTTCGGTGATGAATTACTTAGAGCTATTTCACAAAGACTTAAATCAGCCCTTCGTGAAGGAGATACAGTCTCCAGACCGTACGCAGACGAATTTTGGATACTTCTTGAGAAGGCAGGTAAAAGCTATCAAGCTGCGAGGGATGTTGTCCAAAATGTGGTTAACAAAATACTGTCAGAAATTTTAAAACCATACTATATAGATGGTGAGACGATAGAGGTAAGGTTTTCTGTTGGTGTACATATATTCAGTGTTCTTGACACCTCAGAAGAAGCATTAAGAAAAGCCAACCTTGCATTGAACAGGGCCAAAAATTCAAGGGACAAAGTTGCTTTTTACAGTATACTGATAGATAACGAATTACAAGAAAGGGCTGTAAAGGAAAGAGCACTTAGAGAAGCGTTTTATAATGGTGAATTGAAAGTTTTTCTTCAGCCAATTTGTAATTATTCCGGTCGGATATCAGGTGCAGAAGCGCTAATAAGATGGATTAAGGAAGATGGTACGATTCTTCCACCCTATGAATTCATCCAGATAATAGAAGAAAACGGTATGATAATTCCTGTAGGTGAGGAAATTCTAAGGCAAGTTTGTGAAGTCTTGGAAAAAGCTCAAAATAAACTGTCATTCATTGATGTAAACATTAGTCCTATCCAACTTAGGGATCAAAAAATGGCGGATAGATTCATAGAAATAACAAAGGCTTACGAAATAAAGCCTTCAAAAATTGTATTAGAGATAACAGAAAATATACTCATCGATATGAGTGAGGTTGTTAAAGCAAATATAGATAGATTGCTTTCATATGGCTTTGAATTATGTATCGATGATTTTGGGACAGGATATTCTTCGTTGTCTTATCTTACACTATTACCACTAAGAAAGATAAAAGTTGACAGATCTTTTGTCTTTAAATTGCCAGAGGACAAAAAGTCGATAAAATTGCTCGAAGCAATTTATAACATTACAAAAGCATTTCAATTGGAGGCCATTCCTGAGGGTGTGGAGAACGAAAAACAACTGGAAATACTATCCATGATAGGTTACAAACTATTCCAAGGTTATCTGTTTGGAAAGCCTGTTCCAATAGATGAATTTATCAAAAGATTAACGCAAAATTAATCAATTATCCTCCCTGTTATAAATAATCACACCGTTTTCCGATGTATAATCTTACCTGTAAAAAGTAATGAATATATCTCCTATTGAGAAGGTGAGATATTGAAATTTATTGAAACGTTTTTTACTTATTGGGAAATTGAAAAATTAGATAAGAAAATTTCATTTGATAGCATAGTTGTAATCGATGTGTTGAGGGCTACTTCTACAATGGTGACTGCCATATCAAATGGTTGTGCAAGAATAATTCCTTTTTACGAAGTTGAGGAAGCTATTTTATTTAGGGATCAATTTAATAAATATGGTAACATCCTCTTGTGCGGTGAACGGAACAGTAATAAACCAGCAAATTTTGATTTGGGTAATTCACCTTTAGAATTTCGAAAAGAGGTTGTAAATGGTAAAGATATAATATTTACAACAACCAATGGGACAAAAGCTTTGTTGAAGGTCCAAGAATTTTCTGACAATATTTATGTTGGTGCATTTCTAAATTTATCTTCCACAGTTAACTATTTGTTGAAATACGATAAACTTGGGATAGTGTGCGCAGGTAATGAAGGACATGCATCTTACGAAGATACTCAGGTAGCTGGGAAAATAATTGAAAAGTTAGTAGAAAAAAAAAGTTACGAATTAAGTGATAGCTCCAAGATTGCTTACAGTGTTTGGAAAGCTATTGGAAAAACCGATTTCACTGGGACACATTCGAGAAAACTTGTTGAATTAGGCTTTGAAAAAGATATCGAATTTTGTCAACACATAGATTTATTCGACAGTGTAGTAAAGTTGTTTAAATCAGGAGATTTATTCTACTTGAAGAGAATTGCTTAGCACGAGGTGAATTTTATGCTTGAGATTAACAACGTTTCTTACAAAACACAGGAAAAGCAGATACTAAAAGATATAACAATGAAATTTCTACCCGGTTCTCGATATGCAGTCATAGGCACAAACGGTGCAGGTAAGAGCACCATAGGGTACATCATAATGGGACTTGATGGCTACAAACCAACTTTCGGAAAGGTAATACTTGATGGAAAGGATATTACAAACCTTACCATCACCGAACGTGCTAAACTTGGCATCACTTTAATGTGGCAAGAACCTGCACGGTTTGATGGAATGACCGTCGAGAATTACCTAACACTTGGTGGTAAGCTTCCGTTACAAAAATCAGAGCTAATGGAAGCACTTGAATTTGTAGGACTTGAACCAAATATCTATATGAAAAGATTCGTCGATAAAACCTTGAGTGGTGGTGAGCGAAAAAGAATAGAACTTGCATCTATTATCCTCATAAAGCCAAAATATGCAGTTCTCGATGAACCTGATTCTGGTATAGATCTGATGAGTCTCGATATTATAAACGATGTTGTGAACTACATAGCACGATACGGTGGTACCCCCATTATCATAACTCATAGAGAGGAAATGGCATATAATACTGATTATGGATACCTAATATGCTCAGGTAGTATATTGCTTCACGGGAAGATAGATGACGTAATTAAAGCTTTCAGAAGCTCTTGTGAAGTGTGTACACATCCGAATATTCCTACACCGGAGGAGTTGAAATAGTATGGATGTGCGAAAAGAATTTGAAACAATAGTTAAGACCGCTGAAAAATTGGGTACAGATGCTTCAAAATTCATGGATAAAAGGATAGCTTCTATAATAATCAGTGGAGACAGGGTAATTGGCTTAAACAATGTACCCGGTGTTAATTTGAACCATAAACAAATAGAACATGGCGTTGAAGTAAATATGGAGATAACAGAAGGTGTAGAAGTACCTTTTCCTATACACGTATGTACTGGTTACATAGAGAAAAAAGGATATCAAAGAATCATATTTAACATACGTATTAAGAAAGGGGCGAAAGTGAAATTCACAGCACATTGCGTTTTTCCGCAGGCCGAAGAGTTTACGCATGATGCCACATCAAACGTCGTTGTCGAAGAAGGAGCTATTATGGAGTACAACGACGAACATTATCATAGTGAGTTTGGAACGATCTCACTTAAGACAATTACTAACGCTGTTGTCGAAAAAAACGGTGTTTACAAAAACACTTTCCATCTTACAAAAACACGTGTTGGAAAAATGAACATCGTTATGAACCTTGATCTAAGAGAAGGAGCTGTTGGTGAGCTTGTTTCAAAAGTTAAGGCATCAAAAGATGATTCTGTTAACATAAATGAGATAATCCACCTTAATGGTGAACGTGCAAGGGGACTTGCGAAAACAGTTGTTGTTGGACTTGACGAATCCAAAGTAAACGTTCTCAACGAAGCGTACGGCAATGCCCCTTATTCAAGAGCACATATATCTTGTGAAGAAATTACGAAAGGAGAAAATGTAATAGTTTCAACCACCCCTGTTTTAAAGATCTCAAATGATCTTGCAGAACTTACACACGAAGCTTCGATAGGAAGAGTTAGCCAAAAACAGCTTGAAACACTGATGGCAAAAGGATTAACAGACGAAGAAGCAACTGAATTGATAATCAAAGGACTTTTGTTGTAAGATAATGAATTTTATTAACAGGGTGGATTGATAAATGATAGCAACGATCATAACAATTCATCTCTTTTTTACAACGGTTTACCTTGTCATAAAAGAACCAGAAGTTGTTATAAGAAATAGAAAGATAGTATTTGATTACGCAAGGGTTTCCTTAGGTGTCTTAGGACTTCTGGTAGCTTCTGGAATAGCATCTCTAACAACGATAAAATCTGCAATAATGCCACAGATGAATATTGTACCTTGGCAGATATTAATAATCTTCTTTGGTTCTGCTTACATTTGTGGTTCTTTGGATGCATCTGGGGTATTAAAGCTGATTGCTTATAAATTTGCAGTATCCGCAGACAACGGCAAAAGGTTATTCCTTAGTTTAGTGACTTTAGCTGGTTTAATGACGATCTTTACTTCAAACGACATCGTAACGCTCACGCTAACACCTATAGTAATATATATCAGTCGATACGCTGGTATCGATCCTTTGCCATATTTGATAGCGATCTTTTTTACGTCGAATACTTGGAGTATGTTCTTTTATATAGGTAACCCAACTAATGTTATAGTTGCCCAAGCTTACTCTCTTGGTTTTGGACAGTACGCAAAACTTATGTTTTTTCCAACATTAGTTGCTATTTTGACATCTACGACTACCCTTTACCTAAAATACAAGAAGAATTTACCAAACAAGTTGATTGTAAGATTTGAACCTGAAGAGGAGCAAATTATAAAAGATAAAAAATATGCAGTACTTTCATCTGGGTTGTTCATCATA
>JBCNVJ010000141.1:0-3831 GCA_039630255.1 Fervidobacterium sp.
GTATTCTACCGAAAGAACAATTACTCCAAGTTTTTGTGTGCTTGATATTAGGTTCATTCGAGACAAAAATTCTGATGAATCTATGTTTAATTTTCCTTTTTTGAAAAATAGACTCTCAACTACCACATATTTGACTCTTTGAGTAAGTTCTGGATAATTCTTCAGTAATTTTTCACCATTCACCAAGGCAATTTCGAGATTTGGATAATTATTTATTAATTTTTTCAAAAGTTCTACCATAGATTTTTCCAAATCGTTCTGGGATTTTTTTGAAAACCTTTGCAAATTACTATGCTCATACACATTAACCCAATCAAACATTACACCATCAAAATTTGCATGGCTAATTCTTTTGATGTATTCGCTAATGATTTCAAACCATTTCTGCTCCCAGTATTTTACATAGAATTCACCTTTCCATCCTCCAAGAGGCATTAATATAAGTGATTTGTCAAGATCTTTCCAGTAAAAACGCCAATTTTCAGCTATACCAACATTAAGATAAGCGAATACCTTTTTTCCAGAATTCCTGAGAATATCTATTTGCTCTTTGCTAAATTCACCTTTCTCAGTACCGTCAGTAGAATAATCAATTATGACTACTTTAGAATCAACATTTACTAACAATTCTATCTTGCTTCCATTAGTGAACAAAATCCAATCTTGCTTTATCTCGGCAGTAAACATTAAGACTGATATTAAAACTATCAAAAGCGTTAAAACTAAATATTTCACAATTTCATTCAACATGTTTGTCACTCCCATTTCAAAATTTCTTAAAAAAACAAATCGCCCAGTATAGGGCGATTTGTTTGAATTAGTATCTTATGTATGGTAAAAGTGCCATTGCCTTGCTCTCTTTATAGCATCTTTGACCATTCTTTGATGTTTTGCACAGTTTCCTGTCAGTCTTCTTGGTAATATCTTACCCTTTTCGTTGAGAAAATCTCTGAGAATTCTTGTATCTTTATAATCAACATATTCAACTTTTATTTCACACATTTTGCATGCCTTAACTTTTCTTCTCCTTTGCCTTACTTTGGGCATTCTTTAATCCCTCCTTTAAGCGTTAAATTCTTAGGTAAATCAAAATGGTGGTTCGTCATCATCTGGTATATCTTCGATTAACTCTTCATCCATGCCGAAGACATCCTCGTATGGTATCTCTTCCGGTACGTCTTTGTCAGCCTTTTTTGATTCGACAAAGACTATATTATCAGCCCAAATTTCCGGTGTTGATCTTGTTTGTCCATCGTTAGTTTTCCATTTATTTATCCTTAACTTACCTTCTACAAGAACCATTCTACCTTTCTGAAGGTAATTATGAACTAATTCAGCAAGTTTCCTAAATGCGACTATACGTATAAAATCAGCTTCTCCATTATTTGATCTGTTAACAGCCAATGTAAAAGTTGCAATCAAATTCCCATCTAAAGTTTGTCTTGTTTCAGGATCTCGTGTAAGCCTACCAACTAACACTACCTTGTTGTAAGACATTATTACTCCACCTTCTCTTCTGATTTGCCTTCCTCCTGAACAACTTCTTGGACAGCCTCTTCTTTCTTGGCTCTTGCTGCTCTCCTTTCTTTCTTTTCGAGATCTTCTCTTCTAAAAGTCTGCCATCTTATGAATTCTGGATGTACCTTAAAGTAGTTTTCAAATTGATCCAAACCTTGTCCATTACATCGGAAGTAAATCACAGTGTAATCTCCGTCAAAATATCTTCCTATCTTGTAAGCAAGTTTTCTCATGCCCCATCTGTCAACGTTATCCACTTGAGCCTTTACTCTTTCTTCCAAAAACTTCTTCACGTTATCCACAAGCTTGTTTCTCTCTTCTTCTGGCACATCAGGTTTGATGATAAACATCGTCTCGTAAATCCTCATAAAGCACCTCCTCCCTCGGTCTATGCGGCCCTGCTCATGTCTTTAAAAGCAGAGCGGGATTTATAATACTTTTACTTTGAATCGCGTATAAACTATAAAACAAACACGGGCAAACAAGCCCGTTTAGTTTCTTATAAAAATTTTTGGTGGGCTCGGGAGGGATCGAACCCCCGACCGTCCGGTTATGAGCCGGATGCTCTACCAACTGAGCTACGAGCCCGATTTGTGGAGGCGACGGAGGGATTTGAACCCTCGAATAGAGATTTTGCAGACCTCCGCCTTAGACCCCTTGGCTACGTCGCCCCATCGCGTGTTAAATTCTACCACAGAGTTTTTTGGCTGTCAACAGGTTAATTCTTCAATTAGTATGTTTGGTAACCAAACAAGCCATACCTCTTCTATGTTGAACTTTGAAATTTCTTATGTTAAAATATCAATTAACTCATTTGTATTTTAATTTGTTTATGTCAAAATTTTTCAGAACGTATTTGTTTGGGGGTATGTAGATATGAGAGTAAATAAGAATTCCATTTTCCACTTTTACCATTTAGTTGCTTTCCTAGTTTCTATTCAGGCATATTTGTTTAATTCGTTTATGAACGCAACAGCAACAAGATGGGGTTTTACGTTCTCACAGATTGGTTTTCTTAATTTTCTCGCATCGTTTGTTTATGCTTTGACGAGTATTAGTATTGGTCATCTTGGTGATAAACAAGGTTACAAGAAGGTTATTTCTGGTTTGTTTCTGTATTTGATCATAGTTTGTATAGTTGGTTTATTGGTTAAGAGCAGTTTATTTTTGCACATATTTGCAATAATGCAAGGTGTATTCTTTGGCGCTTTTTTTCCACAAGTAGAAGGATTAATTGCAAAATCTGAGACTACACTGGGGATTGATCCACCATCAATTACTGGGAGATTTACTCTATCTTGGAGTACTGGTAATATATTTGGAATGGCTCTTGGTCCTTATCTTACAGTCTATGCAAAGAATGTTATATTCTTATACGGACTTTTTGTATCAAGTTTATTGAGTTTTCTGATATTCTTAGATTTCAAAAACAACGGTCCACTTGTGGAATTTTCACCAACAGATAAATTGAAAGAACATTCATCTAATTCAAATGTTGTGGTTGATAAATTTCGAATGAAGTATTTACGTTTTGAGTATCGAATTATTCTTTTCCTTGGTGGTTTGATATACACATCCGTGCTTGCGGATTTCCCAAAATTGATTACAATGGCAGGATTAAAACTTGAAAGATCAGGTTTTTTGACAGTGGGTGCGAATGTAGGTGTTCTATTAACGTTTATTATTGTTCAGTATTGGAAAAAGTGGGTAGGTAATGAAAAAATTTGCGCATTACTTCTCTTGGCTGTTCCAATAACTGGAATACTTTCTTTCTTTGCAAAAAGTTCTCTTTTATTTTTCTTGACAGCTTTTGCAGCTGGATGTAGTTATGCTGTTCCGTATACATTTGCCATATTTTATGGTCTACTTTCTACCTCTGTTGAGCACGGAAAGCAAGGTGCTCTTCACGAGATGGTTATTGGTTTGTTATTTGGAATAGGTCCTCTTGTTGGCGGAATTTTTCTTGACCTTTTCAAAAGTAGTTTTGGACTTACTTTACTTTCTTTTCTTATGACATTTTTTATATACGCGACACAGTTTATTTTCAGTACAAGAAAACTTTTAGTTGAAAAGTAAATGTATCGTGTGATATAATTTATGTACCACGCAAAAAATGGAGGTGGAAGAAATGAAGTACAGATGCACAGTCTGCGGTTATATCTATGATCCAGAAGTTGGTGATCCAGATTCCGGTATCAATCCAGGAACACTTTTTGAAGATCTTCCCGAAGATTGGACCTGCCCCGTTTGTGGAGTTAGTAAAGACATGTTTGAGCCTTTAGAAGAGTGATTTACCGTCTTAGTTTCATACAA
>JBCNVJ010000142.1:0-4516 GCA_039630255.1 Fervidobacterium sp.
GAGATAGACATAAGAGCGTGCTGCAAAGATGTGGTAATATTTGTCGAAGTTAAATCTGGAAATGGAAAACGCATACTACCTTCTGAACGTGTTGATAGAGAAAAATTCGAAAAAATCATAAAAGTTGCAGAATACTATTTGGAACATCGTTTGAAAGATAAAATTTACAATAAAGTACAGATTGATGTTGTGGAAGTTGTAGGCTCAGCGATTAAACATTATGAGGATATAGGGTGGGATTTCAGTTGAAAATAATAGCTACAAACAAAAAGGCTTACGCTGATTACATAATCAACGAAACATATGAGGCAGGAATCGTTTTGGTTGGTACGGAAGTTAAATCATTAAGAGAACATGGAGCAAGCTTCAAGGACTCATTTTGCAAAGTTAAAGACGGTGAACTTTGGCTATTGAATCTACATATACCACCTTACCGATTTGGTAACATATACAACCACGAACCGGAAAGACCAAGAAAACTTTTGTTACACAGAAAAGAGATAGATAGAATATGGGGCAAAATAAGGCAAGAAGGTTATACTGTCATCCCAACAAAAATTTACTTCAATAACCAAGGAAGGGTCAAAGTAGAAATAGCAGTAGCAAAGGGTAAAAAGAGTTATGATAAACGTGAAGAGATAAAGAAAAAAGAAACACAAAAAAGGATAAAAGAATATTTAAAATACAACAAATAAAAGCCTTTGAAGGGAGATGTATAACTATGGAAATCACCAAGCTATTAGAAGAAAAAATTTCACAGTTTCATGTTGATTACAAACCACTTACCGTTGAAGTGGATAAAAATATAAAAATCAACGAATTTATAGATCACACAAACTTAAAGCCAACAGCTACAAGTGATGAAATAAAGAAATTGTGCGAAGAGGCTTTACAATATAGCTTCAAAGGAGTGTGTGTTAATCCTTCTTTTGTACCTATGGTGCGCGATTTACTGAATGGTAGTAATGTGTTAACAGTAACAGTTGTTGGTTTTCCACTTGGTACTACAAGTACAATGGCAAAGGTTTATGAAACAAAATGGGTCGTAGAAAACGGTGCTCAAGAAGTTGATATGGTTATCCATATAGGAAAACTAAAAGAAAAAGATTATGAATATGTGTATAATGACATAAAAGCTGTAGTTGAAGCAGCGAAGGTTCCCGTAAAAGTTATAATCGAGACATGTTACTTAACTGATGAAGAAAAGGTTGCCGCAAGTTTTCTTTCAAAACTTGCGGGTGCGGCCTTTGTTAAGACTTCAACTGGTTTCGGAACATCCGGTGCAAAGTTTGAAGACGTACAATTAATGTACTGGGCAGTTGAGGGTCAGATAGAAATTAAAGCATCAGGCGGCATAAAAACTTATGAAGATGCTTTAAAAATGATAATAGCAGGGGCGACTCGGATAGGTACCAGCTCAGGTGTATCAATTGTAAAAAAATGAAAAGCTAAATAAGCGATCCGGATTTGAGAAAACAGGGGGGATTCCTGTGAAGGTACTTGGATTAATTTTGGCTGGAGGAAAGAGCGATGCACTGGGAAAGTTAGTGTTCAAGCGAGCAAGCGCCGCCTTACCTGTTTTTGGTAAATACAGAGCAATAGATTTCACACTAAGTAATATGGTAAACTCTGGAATATACAAAGTTGGGGTTTTAACTCAATATAACCCCAGAAGTCTGATGGACCATCTTGGTTCTGGAAAGGAATGGGACCTTGATAGAAAACACGGTGGACTGTACATATTACAACCTTACTTAGGGATGACAGGGGAATATTGGTACAGAGGTACAGCTGATGCATTGTTTCAAAACACAACTATGTTACGACGCGGAGATGAAGATTATGTTCTAATAGGCTCCGGTGATCATATATACAAAGTGTTGTATAACGACATGTTCAGTTATCACTTTGCAAAAGGTGCCGATGTAACTTTGATGGTTAAGGAATTAGACGAAACATACGATGTTAAGGACTATGGAGTGGTAGTTACAGAGGCAGATGGTAGAATAAAAGAGATACACGAAAAAGTCCAAAATCCACCATCAAGAAAGGCGTTTCTTGGTGTTTACTTCATAAACAAATATCTGCTTCTTGATTTGTTGTATGACACCGTTCCAGCGGGTAAATACGATTTGCTCTTGGATGTGATAATTCCCAATCTTGATAAATTGAGGGTATACGCATACGAGTTTAACGGATATTGGAGAAACATCAAGAAAGGTATCAATGAATATTACAAAACAAACATGGAAGTAGTTAACAACAGAAAAATACGCGAAGAGCTCTTCTTAAAACATGGAAAAGTATACACGAAATTGAAAGATTACCCACCAGCAAAATACACAGGTACTGCAAGAGTCTCAAATTCGATGATAGCAGACGGTTGCATAATATCCGGAGCAGTAAGAAATTCGGTCATATTCAGGGGTGTAGTAGTAAGGGCAGGAGCACGAGTTGAAAATTCAATAATAATGCAAGATTCAGTAATTGAGGAAGGTGCAGTTGTTAGAAACGCAATAATCGATAAAAATTGTGTTGTCAGAGCCGAACAAGTGCTTGTAGGTGACTTCGAGCCTGTAGTACTTGAAAAGTGGATGGTTATTTAGTCAGGGGGGGGACAAATGAAAAATGTAATCGGACTAATCCTTGCTGGAGGGCAAGGTACACGCTTAGGTGTGTTAACCGAAAAAATTCCAAAACCTGCCGTACAATTTGGTGGAAAATACAGAATTATAGATTTTACACTGAGTAATTGTGTCAACTCCGGTATATACAGAATAGGTGTATTGACACAATACAGACCGCATCTTTTAAACAAACATATAGGAATTGGAAAGCCCTGGGATCTTGATAGGAAAGGTGGAGGTGTAACCATTCTCCAGCCTTATTCGACGTTGACAGAAAGTGTATGGTACAAAGGAACTGCCGACGCTGTATATCAGAACATAGAATTTATTGAAGAGTACGATCCTGAGTACATAGTTGTCCTATCAGGTGATCATATCTACTCCATGGATTACAGTGAATTTGTTTATTATCATATTTCAAAAGGTGCCCTTGCAACTATTGCGTGTATGGAAGTACCTCTTAGCGAAGCACACAGGTTTGGTATAATGATAACAGACATAGATAACAAGATAATAGACTTCCAAGAAAAACCAAGAGAGCCTAAATCAAACCTTGCATCACTTGGTATATATGTTTTTACCTGGGAATTTATAAAACAGGTGTTGATTGATGATGCGAAAGATGAAAAGAGTGATCATGACTTTGGTAAAAATGTAATACCAAAAATTCTCTCAACGGAAAAAGTTTACGCTTATCCATTTGAAGGCTACTGGCAAGATGTTGGAACAATACAATCTTACTGGGAAACAAATCTTGAACTTGTTAGACCTATACCCCCGTTTAATCTACACGATCCTAACTGGCGCATTTACACACGCTCTGAGGAAATGCAACCAGCATATGTGTCAGAAAGTGGTGAGGTTAGAAATTCGATAATAAGTGAAGGGTGTGAAATATATGGATATGTCGAAAATAGCGTTATATCTCAGGGTGTTCTAATTGGTGAAGGTAGCGTGATTAAAAATAGCGTCATCATGACGAAGGTAGAAATCGGTAGCAATGTTATAATCGAAGATTCAATAATAGCTGAGAATACGATAATAAAAGACGGTTGTAAGATAGGAGTTGGAAAATTCGCAGAAAGTAAGTACGACAAAAAGGTGTACAATTCTGACATTACAGTCATAGGTATGGATAGTATTCTAGAAGAAAACTGCTCCTTAGGAAAAAATGTTGTTGTAGGAAACGATAGAATCGTACCAAAGGCTACCCAAATAGAAAGTGGAGGATTCTTCATGTGAGCCTCTTAAATACTAGGTATCGAGCATCAACCAAATGTTTGGGGAGGAATTGTTTTGGATCTTTATTTTATAAAAGTTAGGGCACGAAGCAAGGGTACAGCAGAGGATATAGTAGGATACTTCTTTGGGAAAACCAATAGCGCTCCCGATTATGATTTTGTTGTTGTGCCTATTCGATACGCGAATATACTTGATGAAATAACACTCGATGAAAACTTAAATGATTTTAAAGAAAAGATCGAGAAAATAAGAAAACAAATAAAAGAATTACCTGGAACATACGACATATCTCTAGCTTTTATATCTTATCTTAACAACATAATGAATCGAAGAGGAAAAATTCCCCTTGGTATTGAATTTTCCACAGCCATAAAAGAAGGTGACGGAGAAATATTAAGAGTCATTGTATCAGACCTTTTGGAAGAGTGGAGTCCAAAAATGGATGTTAACATAAAATTCCAAGGAATGTTACTTGAGGAATACTCCGCACTCACATTTTTAGAAATACAAGAAGACTTTGCAGACGAAAACGTTGTTAAAGTGTACTCTCGGCAAGACATAGTTGATTTAATAGAAGTATTTCCAGTAATAGATCCAATAAATGGCTCAACAATTATGCAATTCGATATCGGTGACAAAATGCCAGT
>JBCNVJ010000143.1:0-1436 GCA_039630255.1 Fervidobacterium sp.
AATTTCTCTGAGTTTTGGTGTAGCTCAATATATTCCTGGTGATACAACAGACTCTCTACTTTTAAGAGTTGACCAAGCACTTTATAAAGCAAAACAAAAAGGTAGAAATCGCGTTGAAATTGATTAATTTTACTTCCAGAACACCTAAAAAAAAAAGTGAAATTGATTAGTTTTAAAGTATTTCGCAAATGGAATAATTATTTTACTTCAACAATCACTTCAACATTTATTGGTAACTTTTGTTTTCTTACCTTACATTGTTAGTTCCTCAAAAATTTCTCACATAAAGTTTTGCCGACAAACAGCTATTATTACATGCTCATAGCCAACTCAATCGAAAATGCATTTAAAAGTACGCTGCGATAGAAGTACTTGAAAGAGCATGCATATGTTTGTTAAACAATGCGAGAGTTACCTTTTTTCTTGATCTGAACATAAAAAAAGTGATATAATTTGTTAGACTATTATTAAGATGTTATTTCATAATTTGACAGAAAGCGAGTCTGTACAAGCAAACTTACACGCGGTTTTTTACATATTTTTACATAATTTTGTACTCGATTTGTCAAATTCGATTCAGCAAAACCGAACAATTTATTCTTGGTGAGGTGATTTTATGGAAACAAATGCTTATGTTTATTCAATTTTAATCTCACTAATTGTCTTAGGTCTAATTATGTTTTTTATCTTAAGTTCCCAAAGTGAAAATTACATTAAAGCCGGTGAGATTAACTTGTTTAAACTTCCGAAAGGAGCTTACGATATTTTTATAGATATTTCAAAGTCGTCCTTGGTACAAAGTGCGTACCAGGAGAACAGGTTATTAATATTCGTAGGAGAAGCAATAAGTTCTGGAGATAGAAGCATAGACAGAGAAGTTGCCAGAATATCAGCTTATACGCAAATTGCGGAATATTTGAGGTCCAACATCTCAGTTTTCAAAAAATATATTGAGGGAATATTAACAGGTTCAGATAATCTCAAAACAACAAAAAACGAGATTATAAGTGCTGCTGAAACCGCTTATAATTCACTTGTGAATCTTGCCGCTAATGGAAAACTATCAGGAGTTATTGAATACGCCAATTGGAAGTACAAAGATGGTAACCAAGTAAGGTTCTCAGTTTTAGTAATTTACGATCCAAATCTTTCAAAGCAATTCGAAAGCAACGCAGTCTTTTTAAACTCAATTTCTTTTTTGGAAAACGTTGGTATGGATTTCTTCGATATTTTCAACCAGACTATGACAAGTAAAGGTGAGACTGTCAACAATATAATCCCCAGTCAAGGACCAAGCAGTTCAAAACCCAGTATCTTAGTTGGTATAGGTGATGGTTATGCGCAAACACAAGAAGAAGCTGAAAAGATAGCAAGAACGGAGGCGCTTAAAAGAATAGCTGAGCAAATCTATGTGGAAGTTGACAGTAAGTTGAATC
>JBCNVJ010000144.1:0-3270 GCA_039630255.1 Fervidobacterium sp.
TTATTTTTGCTTTTAGTAATACTGAACGCTGACCAAATGGTAATGAGCCCTGTCATCGGTATGATTGAAAGAGAGTTCAATGTTACAGATTCGGATATCGGCTTAGTTGGGGGTGTCTTTAGCATTGTTGGTGCACTTGTGAGTCTTGTTTGGGGTTACTTATCAGATAAATACAATCGGAAAAAGTTGTTGATTTCTTCAATCTTGGTCGGGGAAATTCCTTGCTTACTTACTTCAATATCAAATTCTTTTGGTGAGCTATTTTTTTGGAGGGTCTTAACAGGAATAGGTATAGGAGCTTCTTTCCCAATATCTTATTCACTTGTTGGTGATATGTTTGGTCACAGAGAGAGGGGAAAAGTAGTCTCTATACTTGGGCTTGCAACTACAGTAGGTGGTATCCTTGGTATGTTGATAGCAGGTTACACAGCTGGTGTACTTGGTTGGAGAATACCATTTATACTCGTTTCTGCACCTAATTTAATAATAATTCCATTGATAGCAAATTTTTTAGAGGAACCGAAAAGAGGAAGCGCAGAAGAAGGATTTTCTGAATTTGAAACTGAATACGTATTTAGTATCAAAATTTCCGATTACGCTAAGCTTGTAAAGATAAAGACAAATTTGTTGCTCTTTTTCCAGGGCATAGCTGGAACCATACCTTGGGGTGCAATACCGTATTTCATGATAGAATTTTTCAAAAGAGAAAAGCAAATGAGTTTAAATGCTGCTACAACCGTTTTTTTAGTATTTGCTGCAGGTAGTATAGTAGGCAACCTGATAGGTGGATTTATCGGTGAACGAATATACAAAAGTTCAAAACGGTTAGTTCCGTTAGTTTCAGCTGCAACAACTATTCTTGGTGTATTCTTCACAGTTTGGGTATTCAGGTACCCGTATATTTCTGGTCAGTTTTCGTCATTTTTAATTTTTTTGGTTATTGGCTTTTTAGCTGCAACAATGGATTCTTACACAGGACCAAATGTAAAGATGATGCTCTTAAATGTAAATGAACCGAAAGACAGAGGAAGAATATTTTCTATATTCAACCTTACAGATTCAGTAGGTAGTGGAGTTGGACGTTTTGTAGGTGGTGCTTTAGCTGTTTCGCTCGGTACACTTGGTTCAGCACTTGAAGTTAGTGCATACTTTTGGTTTGTATGTGGTTTTCTCTTAATGCTTACATCATGGTACTTTGAACAAGAAGTAGAAGATTTAAATAAAAAAATGCGTGAGCTTGCTCAAAAATCTGTAAAATAAAAGGCACGTTTTAACGTGCCTTTGTTTTGAAAAAAAAATGGCGGAGGCGGTGGGACTCGAACCCACACGGTGGTTTGACCACCACCGATTTTCAAGACCGGCTCCTTAGCCAGTTCGGACACGCCTCCGTCCAGCAGAAATGATTATACAACTAATACAATTTTTAGTCAAGAGAGTAATACATTAGGTGACTTTGCATAGCAAATTTCCTGTTTTATGGTATAATTACCAGAGTAGCTACAAATTGAAAGGAGGAATACAATGACCGAATTAAGGAATCTGAAAGACTACCTAAAAAGTAAGATTACAGGAAAAACTCTGTACGCTTTACCAAAACATTGGTTTATTTCAAATTACACTGGAAAGGTTTCCATAAAGGATGGGCACTACTTTGTTGATCCTTACGAATATTATACCTTTGTAATTGACAGCATACTTGAAAACGACAAAGGTTTAGATTATTCCAAATCCTTAGCACAACTTAATGGAGAGAAGGATACAAGTTGGTTAAGGAAATCTAAAATGTATGGTTCCCTTCCAAGAACAACGGTTGCGTATAATCATAAGGGATTTGGTAGCTTTGAACCAGAAGATATATTTGGCTACAAAGAATCTGGTACGTTCTTGAAAATGATAGGATTTCTACCATACCTTAAAAACATGGGAATAAACGTACTTTACATGCTCCCGATATCGAAGATGAGCGATGTATTTAAGAAAGGTGAAATTGGTTCACCATATGCCGTAAAAAATCCTGTGGAACTTGACAATTCTTATCACGATCCTCTTCTAAATGGTATACCAGTGGACGAACAATTCAAAGCATTGGTTCAAGCGGCACACGTGCTTGGTCTACGTGTGATTCTTGATTTTATACCAAGAACAGCGGCGCGAGATAGTGACCTAATTACTGAACATCCAGATTGGTTCTACTGGATCAAAATTGAAGAAGTTGCAAGTTACAAACCCCCGCATATACCGGGACTTCCGTTTAAAATTCCCGATCCAGAAGATTTAGAAATAGTTTATTCAAATCAAGAAGTTAAAACTCATCTTAGCAAATTTACATTATCACCAGATAAAATTGATTCAAAAAAATGGCAAAAAGTAAAGAAAATGAAAGGTGACATTCTATCAAACATTGCCAAAGAGTTTGGAATAATCACACCTCCTGGGTTTTCTGATTGGATAAACGATCCTCAACCAACATGGGATGATGTAACATTCCTAAGATTGTATCTTGACCATCCAGCCGAGAGTCAGAAATACCTACCAAAAGACCAGCCACCTTATGTGCTGTTTGATGTAGTAAAAGCCAGCAAGTTTCCAGGAAACGAACCAAACAAAGAGCTTTGGGATTATCTGGCAAATATAATACCTTCGTATCAAAAACGTTTTGGAATAGATGGTGCAAGAATCGATATGGGGCATGCACTACCTTCTAAACTACAAGATATGATAATCTCCAAAGCAAAAGAAATTGATCCAGCTTTTGCTTTCATAGCTGAAGAACTCGAAATGAAGAACGACGAAAAGGCCATGAATGAAGGATACGATTGTATACTTGGCAACAGTTGGTACGCGGTTGCAAGACCAAGAGAACTTTACAAATTTGTTGAAGAAATAATACCATATTTAAAAATTCCATTTATTGCATCATGTGAAACACCTGATACACCAAGGATTGTGATAAGGGAAAATGGAGATAAGCTTAAATATCTCGCACCTGCTTTATTATATTTCTCACCTAATGCCATACCTTATGTAAACACTGGACAAGAGATTGAGGAAATTCAACCCATGAACCTTGGACTTGATAATACAATATTTGGTAAGACAGTTTTGTCACCAGACGATCAATTTTATGGAAAACTGGCATTCTTTGACTATTACGCACTTCACTGGGATAAAGCAGATTTTAACATGTACAATTATCTTAAAAGACTGCTTGCAATAAGAGATAGACTCTCGGATTTCTTTGAAGGTGAGTTTAGATACGTATATTTAAAT
>JBCNVJ010000145.1:0-1509 GCA_039630255.1 Fervidobacterium sp.
GAGATTAACTTCTCCCCTGGATATTATAGAATGAACGGAAAACAGTTATTAGCTTATTTAAGATTTCGAAAAACAGCAGAAGGAGATATAGGTAGACTTGACAAACAAAGGGTAATTATTGAAAAGCTTGCTCAAAAAGCCATGAGTAAAAACATACTTTCTTTGACAGCTCTTTATAGAGATATAAGAAAACGCACAGAATTAAACATAGAAATTGGTGAAATTGTTTACATAGCTTCAAAGCTAAGAAGTGGATTCAAAATTGAAAGTATAATGTTCCCATTTTATATAGGACAAGATGGCAATTTGTATATTGATGAAGCAAAACTTCAAAGTTATATGCAATCACTTGCAACCGGTGAAAAAGAAGTGGAAGAAAAGTACAGATACTATGTTATTAACAATACATCTAAACGTAATTTAGACACCGGAAAAGTTATAGAAGAAATGTTCAAAAATGCTGACTTGCAGCCTAACAAAATTTTCTACGATGGTGTTAATGTTGATTTCAAGAAAAATACAGTACTGATACTCAGAAAAAACGAGACACTCAAAGCTTACGTAGAAAATATAGTTGATAAGGCTTTTCCTGGTTCAAATTTTGACATTGCCTTTGCCGAGGATAGATTAGATTATATAACAAAATACCTAAGTATAATCGGAGAGTTAACTAAGAGCGGAAGGCAAGTAGTTTTTCCTATTGATTTTATTATAATTTTGGTTGATATATCAAATCTTGGAGCAAGTTCTTCTAAAAACAGTGACACGACTAATGTGCATAAAAACCAGTAGAGGTGATTTCTCCGAATATGGTTCTTAACCTAAAAAAGTTTATCGTCGTGCTTTTATTAATTACCTTACTTGGTACGATTTTGTCTCAGCAAAAGCTCCTAACCGAAAATGGTATAAGTGTATTTGGATTTATAGAGAAAATATCTGGAAAGCGAAATTTTGATATAACGGCTAAACTAATATTTGATGTTATAAATGATGGAAAAAGAAAGCTTTTTTCAACTTATTTTGAAATAAAAATTGTAAATCTTGAAGAGTTCACGTTCACTATAAAAGAACCCGATATATTAAAAGACATCGTAATAAAATACAACATTTTAACAAAAAAAGCCGAGTACAGTTACCTTAAGTACAAAGTTACAGAAACATTTAAAACAGAACTACCTCAAATAAGTGACCTTATTCAGAGTCTTACGGATTTTCTTTCTTCCCCTCTTTTTGAATCAAAAAATGTCAAGGATGGAATAGAATTCCGTCCGAGAAATTTTCAAGTGCTTGCAAGGTTTGGTGTACAACCAATTGTGGTACTGTTGAAAATGAAAGATAACATACCACAAAGTATAGAGATTAGAAACGACAAAACGGATGAAAAAATCACACTGATTTTTGAGAAATTTATTGCAAGGAGGGAACAATTGTGAAATACAAAACGCTCTTTCTAATCATCTTACTTTTCTTTGTAGAAACTGTAGTCTTAGCTTTCGTGAACTTCGGAGC
>JBCNVJ010000146.1:0-4137 GCA_039630255.1 Fervidobacterium sp.
GGTATCCAAGAATGAAAATGGCATCATCTGAGATTCTCTTGAAGATCTTTCCAAACACACTTTTAAGTTTATCTTTTTTCTCAACAAATTGTGCTATCCAGACTATGCTCAAAGCGCATGCAATTTCTCCAAATATACTAATAACTGCATTTTTCCCATATTCGTCAAAATTCCAACTTGTGCCTCCATTTAACAGAGCCACAAATATCCAGATTGATAGTGTAGTTAAACCCAAATAATTTTTTATTTCTATTCTCTTTTGATTGAAAACTCTACCAAGTTCAAACATATAGATACCAGCAAATGCAACATCGAGTTTAAATGGCAAACTTCCGGGAAAGTAGAATCTTGATATTATTCCAAACATTATTACAGGTATAGTAATTTTCAATTTGCGGGAAGTGTAGTATAGCATCTCTGCAAAAAACAGAAACACAAGGTACCATAAAGGTACAATATTAAGTGGTATGCTATCAAGTTTGTCAGTGTTAACCAAAAGAAAGTTCCATAGATAGGTTAGGTTTTCAACTTTTTTGAACTCTTTACCCACAAAAAATCCCCAGATCAAGTAGTTTATTGCACCTATGTAATAATAACTTGACAAAAGTGGCAACCTTTTCTTGAAAAGTTCTCTCAATGATTTTGAGTTGTGTAGATATCCTGATAAAAAAGGAAATACAACTATTATGAACGAAACGAATTCGAATAATTTCCACGGTACCTGTGAATGTGCGAGTATAACTATGATCAAAGCTAAGCCTTTTGCATAATCTATCCATTCTATTCTTGATTTGAAGTATTCATCACTGTGTTTGCTGCTTTGAATTGCTCGTACCAGTCTGAATCACTCCCAATATGATTGAAGTCATCATAATTATAATTCCGATACCTTGAACAAGGTTTATTCTCTCGTGCAGTATAATAGCCGATAGTATCATTGCAAATATTGGTTCGCCAACAAATATAAGTGCTGATACGTTGCTTCCAACAATTCTTTGATATTTTGTCTGAATGACAATCGCTATGATTGTCGCACTGATAGCAGTAAATGTTGCCACACCAAGTGCCGGTAATGAGAATTTCCATACATTACCAGAGCTTTCGTAGAAAATATTAAATCCAGTGTTTAAAATTGCTACCGTCAAAAACTGCGGAGTTAAAAGGGCAAACTCTTCTGTTTCTTTAGAAAAGTGTGTTATTAAAACCACATGAAGTGCGTACATTATACCACATATGATTGTCAAGAAATCCCCGAAATTAAAACCTGTGATACTACCATTAGTTAGTAAATACATTCCAAAAGTTGCACCAGCAAATCCAATTATTTGAACGAGTTTAATTTTTTCTTTTTCTATCAAGAACGAAAAGAACGGAACTATGACTATATAAAGAGAGGTGATAAATCCGCTTTTTGTGGATGTTGTAATAGTCAATCCCCAAGTTTGTGTTGCGTATGCTATAGCCATTACAACTCCGAGTATGATCGCTCTCTTCCAGTCAGATTTTTTGAAAATAGCTGCAGATAAAAAAGCTGCGATCCAAAATCGGATCGCGTTGTATAAAAATGGAGATATATTTTCTGTCAAAACCAATTTCTGTATCGGAAAAGTAAGTCCCCACAGAAATGTCAGAATCAGAAGCCAAAATACAGCAACGAATTTTTTATTCAAGTGATCAGCTCCTTTTAGAATCTTGGATTGATATCGAATTTTTCTTTTATCTTCTTTTTAATTTCTTCAAGTGCCAAGTCAACTTCTTCATCATTTAAAGTTCGTTCTGAATGTCTGAATTTAGCGTATATTGTAACACTGTAATGTCCTTCTCCCACTTGCCTGTAAATGTCATCTACTCCAACTTCTTCCACGAGTGGATTTGACTTGTAAATCTCAAGTATCCCAGCTATTTCCGTTCCGATTGGTATCAAATAGGACACGTCTCTCCGTATGTATGGAAATTGCGGAATGTTTTTGTATGATTTCGAGAACTTTGCTATGTCATAAATTTTTTCTATGTATATTTCCCCAATGTATATCTCATCTTTTACATCGTAAAACTTATCAGCCAACTCGGGATCTAACATACCTACGAAACCGATTTCTTCATTTGAAAATTTGATAACAGCACATCGGGTTGGAATTAAGCCGTTTATCGAAGCCTTTTGATAAACAACATCAATTCCAAATCTTAAGAAAATCTCGTCAATCACTCCTTTGAAAGTATAGAAAGATATCGTTCTTTTGTCTGTGTAGTCATCCACTGATTCGCGACCAGTGGCAACTAAGGCAAGTGACTCTTGTTCGAAGGGTTTGTTATCAACTAAATTAAAGATCTTTCCGATTTCGAATAACCTAACATCCTTGATCTGCCTTTTGTAATTGTAAGAAAGTGACTCAAGAAGACCGTAAATTATACTTGGCCTCATTGTGTCAAAATCAGATATTATCGGATTGCTAATGTTGAGACCTTTGCCTCTCATTTCGAGTTTCTCAATTACCTTACTAGATGTAAAGGATAATGTATTTGCTTCGTTGAAACCCATGCCTATCATTAACTGTTTTATCTCATACCTTGTCTTTTGTTTCTCACTCCTACCTCTTTCAATTGCAAGCATCCGAGGAGGCTCAGAGTGTAAATTATCATAACCATAGATTCTTCCTACCTCTTCCATTATGTCTTCAGGTATAGAAACGTCAAAATATCTGAATGATGGGACGTAAACATTATATCCATCTTTTAATTCTTCAACTTCGAAACCCAGAGGTTGTATGTACTCACCTATATGTCTTATCTCTATACCAAGTACTTTTTTTGGGAGATGTTTTGGTACGAATATTACCTTTTGCTCAAGCTTTTTTTTGTAAGTATCTACAATTTCCGATGATGGCGCGCCTCCGGCAAGTTGTTGAATTAGCTCAGAAAGTCTCTCGATGACAAAATATGCATCGTCAAAGTCCACGCCCCTTTCAAATCTATATGACGAATCTGAACTAATACCGAGTTTTCTTGCCGTTCTTCTTATTCTTACCGGATCAAACATCGCAACTTCAAGCAAAACATCAGTTGTAAATTGTGAGATTCCAGATTCTTCACCACCCATAATTCCACCAAGTGCAAGTAGTTTTTCTCCATCGGTTATCAGAACCTCACCACCACTAAATTCATAAGTTTTACCATCGAGTAACAACATTTTCTCGCCAGGTTGTGCGTCCCTAACAACAATTTTTCCAGCTAATTTATTTAAGTCAAACGCGTGTACAGGGTGTCCTGTTTCAAGCATCACATAATTTGTTATGTCAACTATGTTATTTATTGGTCTAATACCGGAGGATATTAATCTTTTTTGTAACCACAAGGGACTTGGTTCAACTTTTACGTTTCTAATAACTCGAGCCGTGTAGCGGTAACATCCATCTGTATCTATTTTAACCTCAATCTTGTCATTTCCAAGCGATTTAACTGCAGGAATAGGAAATCTGGGAACTCTTTTCAAACCAGCGGCTAATTCGCGAGCTATACCAAAGTAGGAAAGACAATCCGGACGATTAGGTGTCACTTGTATTTCGAAGTACCAATCGTTTAGTTTCAGTAGCTTTATAACATCCTCACCGAGTGGTAGGTGTTCATCAGTCATATAAACATGCTCACTTTTTTCAGCTAAACCTATCTCTTCTAATGAACACAGCATACCCTCTGAGGTTATCCCTTTCATTTCCCTTCTTTGTATTTCAACGCCATTTGCCAATTTACTACCTTCAAGAGCAACATACACATACTTACCATACTCAACTGAAGTGTCGGCTGTGAGAATTGTTCTGTGCTCGTTACCTATGTTAACGTAACATATAACAAGCTTCTCAGCATGGGGATGTTTTTCTACTTTCTCGATTTTTCCGACAACTATAGGACCAGACAAGGAAAAAACAGGACCATCATTATCGATATCAAAACCAAGTTTTGGTAATTTTTCGTGAATCTCTTCTCTTGATACATTAACGTACTCGTTTAACCATTCTAAAGAAATCTTCACCTACAAGCACCTCCCAGTTCACACCATGCGAAATTCCGTTAGTATATCAAAAATCTCCAAAGAATTGTTATCAAAATCCCGAGTGCTGGGCTTAGTAACCAAGCGAATTG
>JBCNVJ010000147.1:0-5438 GCA_039630255.1 Fervidobacterium sp.
CATACCATAAAGTGAAATAGTACCAATATCAACTTTCATATCGTATTTGGCAATACCACCTAAGGAAATATAGTGTTTTTCAAGATCTGAAAGAAATAGCATAGAAAAACCACTTGTTGTATTTGGAGCATTCTTGGCTAAGGATAAGCTGTTAAATTCAAAAGAATACAGTAACTTGTTTGAAAAAGAATACATAAAACCACCGTTTATTTCAAAGCAAAACGAAACTACACTCACAAAAAGAAAAACAAAAACTATCCACCCCAGCTTTTTTGTCACGAATATCCCTCCTTTAGAGAAAAAATCTCTTATTTTACTAATTCATTTTTTAAATCATTAAGTTTTTCTTCATCTGCATAAATACGTATGTACGTTTTACCTCCAACTTTAATTCTTATCGGAAATTTTGTCAATGTCGGAACCTCGTAGTGTCTAATGTTAAATTTGCCCAAGCTTTCGTATAATTTTGCTAAGGAAGCTTCGGTAATAACTGACTCCGGTCTTAAAGATTTAACCTGATTTGCTAAAAAGAAGTAATCTACGAATCTGAGCCCACGCTTACTAAGGTGCTCCACCATTTCTTCAGCATTCCTGACACCCAATTTTTTTAGGTAGTCTTTTTTTAGCGTAATGTTATACATGTAAGCTGACTTTATACCGAGCAGTTCAGTGAATAACGTAGTAAATTCCTGCGAATTTGTACTTTGAGCACTAACATTTTTTGAAAAAATGAAAAGATTTATTGGAACATTTATAATGTGGACAATTTTTCTTTTACCTTCAACAATAATTAGTTTATTTAATCTTCCAAGATTATTGCTTTTATTATCCGTGTTTTGCTGTTGTAACAAAGCTTCATAACTCAGATAATAAATTGACAAATTGTCCATACTGAATTCTTCTGAATTTCTGATTGATAAAATACGCATGATAAAGTAAAGTACTACAATAAATATCAAAACGGATAAAACGATTATAACCGGTTTTATATAGTTTGTATCTTTTTTGCCACTGAAGTAAGATCTTTTATCAAATCTTTTCTTAACTCTCACTTTTCTTCCTCCTCCACCAGTTTATTCCATGTTTCAAGTGTGCTGGGTAACACATAAAGGTTAAAACTTAAAGCATATGTAATTTTGTTTTTTATTACTTCCTTAAAAGCTAAATCAATATCAAAAAATGCCAGTTCTCTAAGTTGATTAACCTTATCGTATAATCTTGTAAATTCGAGTGAATCGGCAAGGACCAGTACCTTTGAATAAATACCGAATTCTGGATGACCAGAGGTGTGATATGCAACCCCCAACAAGATATCTGTATCCTGAACGCCGAATCTTTTTCTCAAATATTCAGCGCTTACCAATCCGTGCAAGAGTATCGGTTTTTTATCTAATAGTGTGGTTAAATTTATACCATAGCACTTTGCCATTTTTTTCAGTTTGCTACCATCAATATCTCGGAATAAGTCATGTGCAAGTGCCATAACTTTCAACTTATCCATATCCATGCTATATCTTTTTGCAAGCCGCTCACAAAAATCTACAACACCATAAATGTGTTCAAAGCGTTCAGAATTTACAAGTAATTTTACTAAAATTTCAAGTTGTTTTGAAATCAACTCATAATCCGGTGCTTTCATGAAAGCCTCCATTAGAGAGTTTGTTTTAGAAATGATGTAAGTCGTAAGTAAATTCTTCAATTGTATGAATTTTTTCTATGAAACTTTCAATACTGTCCATTTTTGCTTCACAATCACTTTGAGACATAGTTGCAAAGGCAATACCCAACATCATGTAGTCTTTTGAATCATGCCTTCCGGATTCTATTACCGATATTTCAAATTTATTTTTGAGTTCGTTTATAAGGGTACGAACCAAACTTCTTTTTTCTTTCAAAGAATTAACTCCAAAAAGTCTAATCAGTATGTTAGCATATCCAACCACCATCGGTAAACTTTCCACCTTTGTTAAATGAATTTCAACCACTTTGTCATAGTTCTTCGATTAAAATATTATCGTTAGTGTATATGCAAATTTCTCCAGCTATTTTCATTGCTTCTTGGACTATTTTCCTTGCATCAAAGTCAGTGTTTCTTAAAAGGGCACGAGCTGCTGCCAATGCATATGGACCACCAGAACCTATTGCCGCTATATCCTCGTCTGGCTGGATTACTTCTCCTGTACCTGATAAGATGAGCAGATGTTCTTTATTAGCAACAATTAACATAGCTTCTAACCGTCTAAGTGCTCTATCAAGTCTCCAATCCTTAGCTAATTCGATAGCAGCCTTTAAGAGATTGCCGTTCCACTCTCTGTATTTGTTCTCGAATCTTTCAAGTAGTGTCATAGCATCAGCAACGGCACCAGCAAACCCAGCTAAAACTTGTCCATCCCCAATTTTTCTTACTTTTCTTGCGTTACCCTTCATTACTGTAGCACCGTAAGTTACTTGACCATCTGCAGCCATAACCACTTTTCCATCTTTCTTCACTGCTAAAACGGTTGTTGAGTGCCATTTATTGCCGTTGTTTGATGAGTAGTTAATCATGTATTTACTCAATTTAATTCACCTCACAACTTCAATTTTAATTTCCAGAGGCAGCCTTTTTTATTCTATTCATTATCGAGAAGAATATACCATATTCTGGTAATTTTTCAATAACCCCACGCGAATATATACTTTTATCCAATTCTCTAAAAGAGCGATAAAGATTCTGTGCTATGGTGTATGGTTTTTGTAATTCACCAATAACGCACACATTATCTGTATCCAGCAGGTACTTTTCTTTGGTTTCTTTTGTACACAATATCAAAACGTCACTGTTTTTGTATCCAACTAAGTTCTCTGCGTTTGCTATCTCTAGACGTTTCTCGGGTGCGTAATGTCTATATTTCATTCCAGGTGCCAATGGTCTTTCATTGTTTTTAGGTTGATAATATTCGATTTTACCAAAGAGCTCGCTTAACTCTTCAAGCGTTATCGGACCTGGTCTGAGTACAAGTGGAATATCTCTTGTCAAATCCAAAATAGTTGACTCTATGCCAAATGAACATTCACCAGCATCTATTATACATTCAATCAATCCATACAGGTCTTCGATAACTGCTTTAGCATCAGTAGGACTTGGTTTGCCTGAACGATTAGCACTTGGTGCTGCAATTGGACCAGCACATTTTATTAATCTTTGAGCAACGGGGTGTGCTGGAATTCTGATTCCTACACTATCAAGACCTGCTGTGACTTCTAATGGAATGATTGGTTTTTTTCTCAATATAAAAGTTATTGGACCTGGTGTTATCTTTTTTACAATTTCCAAATACTTATTGTCTATGTGAGCAAAATTAACGATTTCATCAACATCTGAAAGGTGCACTATCAGAGGATTATCTGAAGGTCTACCTTTGACTTCAAAAATTTTCTTGACGGCTACAGGATTTGTCGCGATAGCACCAAGTCCATAAACAGTTTCAGTTGGGAAGGCAACAAGTCCTCCAGAACAAAGTGTATCACAAGCATACTTTATATCCGATTCGTAGACGTCATCCAATTTTATAACGACAGTATCAATAATCCGTTGCATCATCACCACTTCCCATAATATAGCATTTTAAATATAGCTTCGTAATTTGAAATAATATTTCTGTCTTTCGTAATCCATATCATTTCAACGTTTCTATGAAATCCACTTTCGGTGTAGTTTGTTGAACCTGTTAAAAGAATATCATCTACCAATATAAACTTATGGTGCAACATTCTGCTACTCACAATTTTTGCACTCTCCAATGGAACACTACTTAATCTACTTGTATTGAACCATTTATCGGTTATAATTCTCACGTCTATTCCGTTACTTGCTTTATATTTCAGCACTGTTAGAATATTTATGTCCGAAAAGGCGTAGACACAAACCCATATTCTCTTTCTTGCCTTCAACAATAATTTTACTACATTTTCCTCAACTTTGTCTATCGGAGAAACCAGAAAATCGTTAACTTTAATAACAGTACCATCATTCCAAAGGCTAAGAAAAAAATCTCTAAACCTGGCTGAATAAGATTGTGGAAAGAACACCAGATCGTTCAACCCTGTTTCAAGTCCACTCATGCTAAAATTTGCAGAGCCAAATATAACACCATGTTCATTTACCATAAACTTTACATGATGTAGTCCTTTTGAGAAATCAATTTTTGAGTGAAGGTTAAAAACTGGTTTTTCTGAAATTACTCTTACATCGACACCTTGCTTTTTCAGTTTTAATAGCTCGTTTGTAACTTCTGGGTGCCTTACATCAAGGGCGGACACAAAGAGATATTGAACAGAACTTCTTATGAATTTCAAAACTTCTTTTGTTACTGGACCGCGTTCTGTGAAGTAAACACTTGCAGCTTGTACTGTTGATATGCAGATAAACGATGAAATCACCAAAAATACTAGAAATAAATTTTTTTTAAATTTAAGAAAATTACAAAAGTCCACAAGCGTTCACCCTGAGGCATATGGTTTTCATTCTTTCTGAAACCTTTCCCCCCTAAAGGCAATTATTAAGCAGGAAACCAAGATGTAAATCAATGGTATCAAAATATGGCCAGATTCAAAAGAATTAAGTGCTCTTACACTTCTCATACCATCTACAATGTAAGTAATAGGCATGAGTCTTGCAAGGTTTTGTATAATTGGATGTGTGAATCTTAACGGTATATAGAATCCTCCAATAAACATTTGAACTTGGAAAAAGACTTGTTGAAAAACAAAAAGATTCGATGCTTTTTTTATGAATGTCATCAGTGCAAGTACAAATGATATCATAGTAGCCGAAGATAAAAATAAATTAAATATAACACTTGGCAAATAACCAATAACATCGACACCCTTAAGGTATGCAACTATTGAAAGAATAAAAACCCCAATGAAAAGTTCTATCACATTAACAATGGCACTTAGAACGTAAACCCAAACAATGTTGATGGGTGTGACCAAAAATCTCCTAATTAGTTTTCCTCGATGAAAATATTCAAGCTCATTCATAAAACCAAAAAGAAATGTCGAAAGTATAGCCATACCAATAACACCAGGATATATAAAATTGTTATAATCGTATTTGTTATCGATTAAAATGTGTTCTTCAAGTTGAACACTTTCAAGAACATCTAAGGATTCGAATATACCTTTAACTATATTTTTAGCAAGTTTTGAGCTGTCTCTTTGCGGAACGTAATAAATCTCAATCGGTATTTTTTTCAGTAATTTTGTACGTTTTAGTAATAAAGCAGTAGTATAACGGGAATCAAAACTTTCTGGTAGTTTAATAACTAAATCTATGTCGCCTTTTTCAAGTTTCTTTGCATAGTTTTCCAATTGATTGGTTTCATTTTGAATGTTCACAAACTCAACTTTGAACTGTTTAATTTTTTCAAACACTTTATGTAACGTCTTGCTAT
>JBCNVJ010000148.1:0-5489 GCA_039630255.1 Fervidobacterium sp.
ATAACATAGTTTGGCATAACTCTTATCTTTCCACCACCAGCAGGTGCATCTACAACAAACCATGGTACGCAAAATCCTGATGTGTGTCCAATAAGTGCTTCCATTATCTCAAGTCCTTTTTTGACAGATGTCCTAAAGTGCGTAAGTCCTTGAGATAAGTCGCATTGATAGATATAATAAGGCCTGACTCTGATCTTAACAAGCTGATGGACAAGTTCAGTCATTATGTAAGGACTATCGTTTATTCCACGTAATAAGACTGATTGATTGCCAAGTGGTATTCCGGCGTCAGCAAGCATCTCACATGCTCTTGTTGATTCTGGGGTTATTTCTTTCGGATGATTAAAATGTGTATTTATCCAAATTGGATGGTATTTTTTTAACATGTTTGTTAGTTCAGGAGTTATCATTTGTGGTAAAACAACAGGTGTGCGTGTACCAATTCTTATTATCTCAACATGTTTTATCTTCCTGAGCTCCTTAAGTATGTATTCAAGCATTTCAATACCTACAAGTAAGCCATCTCCACCTGAGATGAGTACGTCCCTGACTTGTGCGGTTTCTTTTACATACTCTATCATTGCATCTATTTCTTGTTTTGTCCTTGCCCTGTCATGTTGGCCTGCAAATCTTCTTCGTGTACAATGTCTACAATACATAGAGCACATATCTGTAACAAGCATTAATACTCTGTCTGGATATCGATGAGTCAAGCCTGGAACAGGTGAATCTTCATCTTCATGCAGTGGGTCAGTCATGTCCCATGGTGATACAACAAGCTCTTTTGCCGTTGGAACTGCTTGTCTTCTAATAGGGCACTTTGGATTGTCTGGGTCCATCAAACTGGCATAGTACGGAGTAATGGCCATTCTCAAAGTTTTGAGAGCATTTCTAACACCTTCCTCTTCCTCAGGTGTTAGATTGATAACTTGTTTTAGTGTATCAACATCCATTATTCTATTTCTTATTTGCCATTTCCAATCATTCCACTCCTCATCTGTTACATTTTTCCAAAGTGGTATCTCCTTAAAATGCCTTGCCACAAAAATCCCTCCTGTAATAATTGCAAATTTGAACGATTTTTTGATAATTCAATAGATGCAAATTTATGTATAGATTGTTTCGAATAAGTTCCTTATTTGCTTAGATTCCCTGAGGATATTTAGTGCTACCTCGGCATGCCCTTTAGTATATCCGTTACCAATTATCATTGTGATGTCCTTACCAACTCCCTCTGCGCCAAGCGCAGCCTTTGTGAATGAAGTTGCCATACTGAAGAAATACACAATACCCTCGTCTTTTGTTATCAAAATTGAAGACATTTCTGTAGCTGGAACGTTAACATTGTTTATGACAACGTCGCAGTATTTTCCACCGGTTATTTCCATTACTTTGTGGTATACTTCTACTGGTCTTGTTGCGTCGGCAACAATAACATGATGTGCTAATCTTAAGTCCTGGATGCGCTTTGCGTTTTCTGAAGAATATTCTACAACGATAAGCTTTCCATTACTTCCAAGGATTTTCATTGCTTCATAAGCACATAATATTCCTGATTTACCTCCACCACCTATGATACACACCGTCATACCAGGTTTTACAAGTTTTTTCGTTTGAGCTGGTGCCCCAGCTACGTCTAAAACTGCAAGAGCAAGTTTTTCAGGTATATCGTCTGGTAGTTTGGCATATATACCACTTTCAAAAAGTATTGCTTTACCTTCTATGTCTACTTGATCAGTTTCGATGTTTATGTTTATTATCTTGTCAATTCTAAGAGGAGTGAGAGAAAGACTAACAAGTGTTGCTATTTTGTCTCCCAATTCCACATCCGTTGGAAAGTCAGGACCAATTTCTTCTACTACACCTATCAACATTCCACCAGAGCCCGTAACTGGATTTTGCAGCTTTCCTCGTTCGTTTACTATCTTTAGAATAGTGTCTTTTATGCATTCAACATTACCATGACATGCTTCTTTTATTTGTGTAAAACTCGCTGAATCTACGTTGAGTGTTTTAACATCTATCAGCATTTCATTTGTGTATATATCCATGTTATTGTCTATTCTTTGTGCCGCCTGTGGTAAAGTACCTTTTGGTTCGATCACTCTATGAGTGCCAAAAGGACATCCTTTTACACTTTTCATTCTTTTTCCCTCCTAATTCCAAGCATTTCTCGTGCTTCATCAGGTGTTGCTATCTCTCTCCCAACTTCCTTAGCAATTCTTACTATTCTTTCAACAAGTTGTGCATTAGACGTTGCAAGTTCGCCTTTTTTGTAATAGATGTTGTCCTCAAATCCAACTCTTACATGTCCACCCATCAGTATGGCGTGTACAGCAAGTGGTAATTCGTATTTTCCAATGCCTGCAACAGACCACGTACATCCTTTTGGTAATTTATTGACTAAGAAGACCAAGTCTTCTATGTTGCCAGGCATAGCTCCGGGAACGCCCAGTACGAAATCAAAGTGAAGTGGTAGCTCAAGTAAGCCTTTTTTAACAAGTCTAAAAGCATTTTCTATCATTCCAGGTTCGAAGATCTCTATCTCAGGTTTTATTCCTTTCTCTTTCATACGTATTGCAAGAAGTTCCATAAAAGATGGGGTATTCATAAAAACATCTTCGCCAAAATTGCAAGAACCAGCCGATAGCGTTGCCATCTCTGGTTCCGCATCAAGACATTGAATTCTCTCTTCTGGTTTATGCCAAACAGCTCCACCGGTTGAAAACTGTAATATTATGTTGCAACCTTTTTCGCGTATTTTCCTTTTAATTTCCGCATATACCTCTTTTGATTGCGTTGGCGTGCCGTCTGGCATTCTGGCGTGTATGTGTGCAATAGAAGCACCTGCTTTCCAAGATTTGTAAACTTCTTCAGCAATTTCATCAGGAGTTATGGGAAGATTGGGCTGTTGAGCTTTTGTAACTTCAGCTCCGGTAACAGCAACGGTAATAATTAATTTATCCATAATAGTATCACCTCAACTAATGGGTTTCTCAGAGTCACTGTGCTGGAACCAAATCTCAAATTCAAAGTTAAGAGTAACTGGGCTTACGTTTTAATCTGGTTTCTTATTATTTAGTTGGTTGTACTTTGTACCTTTGTTTTTCAAGTGGTACAACGCATGTTCCACTTGCCCTGCAAACTAATATTGGATTTTCAAGTACTTCTGCAGCACTGTCGTTCATATCTGGTCTTGATCTAATTACTTTATAAGCTTCGAATTTCATTTTACGTGACGTACGTCCAACTTCTACAATTTCTCCGTAAGCTTCTATGTAATCACCTGCATATACTGGTGCCAAAAATTCAACATTATCGTATGCTCTAAAAAGTCCTTCATCACCATCGTACCTAATCAATAACTCAGTAGCAACATCTCCGAAAAGTTGTAACATTCTTGCACCATCAACAAGATTTCCACCATAATGCGCATCAGCCTGACTCATTCTAACCCTTATCATTGCCTTTGGAAAATTCATTGAGACACCTCCAAAATGAGTGCAAAATCTTAAAATTTTCTTAATTTATCAGGTACTATCAATCGTGCCTCTGTAAGCTTGAGCACTTCATCAAGGGTTGTTTCCTCTGCTATTTCTTCAAGAACCAGACCATCATCAGTTGGCTTTATTACAGCTAATTCTGTTACTATCAAATCTACTCTTCTTATTGAAGTAAGTGGCAATGTACATTTTCTCAAAATTTTCGGTTCACCTTTTGCTGTATGTGTCATTGCGACAATAACACGTTTTGCACCGGTTACCAAATCCATAGCTCCACCCATACCTGGAATCATCTTTCCAGGAATCATCCAGTTGGCAAGATGTCCTTCCTCATCTACTTGTAATCCTCCAAGAACAGTAACATCAAGATGACCGCCTCTGATGAGTGCGAAAGAAAATGCGCTATCAAATGTCATTGCACCAGGAAGTGCCGTAACAAAACCAGCACCAGCATTTGTTAAGTCTTTATTTTCAAAGCCAATTTCAGGTTCGGGTCCCATCCCTATGATCCCATTCTCACTTTGAAAAAAAACATGAATACCTTTTGGTATATAATTTGCAACAAGTGTAGGTAGGCCTATTCCAAGATTTACCAAATCGCCCTCTTTTAACTCCTGAGCAACTCTCCTTGCAATTTTTTCTTTTGGATCAACTGACATATCACTTCACCCCCGAAACGACGACATAGTCTACAAGTACACCTGGGGTTTTTATTTCGTCCGGTGAAAGCACACCGACGGGTACGATTTCTTCAACTTCTACTATAACTATATCCGCTGCCATAGCCATCAGTGGATTAAAGTTGGTAGCGGTTAAATTGTAAACAAGATTTCCAAGATAATCACATCTCTTTGCTTTTATCAGTGCAATATCTGCTTTCAGAGGTAGCTCGAGTAAATATCTTTTTCCATTAATCTCAATGACTTGCTTTCCATTTTCTACTATTGTTCCAACTCCTGTTGGAGTCAAAATACCACCAAGTCCAGCACCACCGGCACGCACTCTTTCAGCCAGCGTACCTTGTGGAACCAACTCAACCTCAAGCTCACCTGATATCATTTGCCTTTGAGTTTCTGGATTTGTACCAATATGAGATACTATAACCTTTTTACAAAGCTTGTTTTTCACAAGTTTTCCTACACCTTTGTCTTCAAAAGCAGTATCGTTAGCTATGACTGTCAGGTTTCCTATTCTCTTTTCAACGAGTTTATCAATGATATTTTCAGGCGTTCCAACACCTAAGAAACCACCTATCATAACAACCATGCCAGGTTTTACTAACTCAACAACTTGGTCACAACTGACAATTTTCAAAACTTGTTCCCCCCTTCTTTAAGGCACTTCAACTTTCCAAAATCAGTATATCATTCAAAAATATTACTTTCTAATGTTACACAATTAACAAATTGCGCGCATAAATAAGCAAAAAAGAGATTGAAAAAGCTATTACCGAAAAACCAAGGCTTTTAAAGGCTTATAAAATACGACTTTTTTATAAAAAAGTATTTAGTTGTTGAACTACGATTGTGAGTAAATTGGCTAAAATAGTGAGAAGTTTTCGATAGAGAGTTCTAATAATTACTTGAATGGACATTTGTTTTTTGTTTGGTTATTGGGTATAATATAGTCAAGATATCTTTGAAGATTGGAGTGAAAGGGGCGTTAGAGGATGAAGCTGACCAGAGGGTTTTTCTTAATAACTATTATTTTTTTGGCTATCTTATTTAACTACAGTTGTACATCGAAACAAATCTCGATAACTCCAGAACTTGTTAGTCCTGAGAATAATGCAACAAATGTGCCATTTAACAATGTTGTACTTAGATTTAAAACCACAGTTGGTAAAACTTATGATGTTATTATAAAAGACTCGGCAACAAATTCGCAAGTATTCACTACAACTATAAAAGCCGAAAAAGAAATCGAGCAAGTGATTGTGCCAAAAGGGATCTTCTCACCAGAGAAAAAGTACAAATGGTACGTTAG
>JBCNVJ010000149.1:0-4337 GCA_039630255.1 Fervidobacterium sp.
AAGCTCTATCCAGTTATTCAACTTCTCAAGTTTCGTTAAGAGTCACCAAAGCCAAGGAGGATCATTTCGATAATGCCAACGGAGATGTTCAAAACAATTAAAGGTATTATTGAAGAGAAGATAAATGTAGAGAGATCTGTTTTTATTGCAACTATCTCTTTTGCTGAAAATGAAACAGACGTAAAGGAATTCATCTCAAAGATAACTAAAAAATATCAAGATGCAACTCACAATTGCACAGCTTATAGAATACTAAATATTAGCTCAGATAACGTTGTTGAGTATTATTCTGATGGAAAAGAACCACCAGGTACAGCTGGATTGCCAATACTTAATACACTCCGCAAGAATAATTTACTTAATGTTGTGGCCGTTGTCTCAAGGTATTTTGGTGGTGTAAAGCTTGGTGTTCGTGGATTGATAGATGCCTATTCAAAAGCAGTTCAAGTAGCTATAGATAAAGCAGTTGAAACAAAAAGTATACAATTGAAAAAGAGAGCATACAAGCAAAAATTGAAGATAGATTTTCATTCGTACGGTAAAAAAATGCAATCGCTCAGCTATATGGGAGTTAATATACTTGATATTTCTTACACAGAAGAATATGCTTATCTTGAGATAATTTGCCAAAAGCCAGTTGAACTTGAGGAAGTCGAGAGTACACAGGTAGTTTATGTGGAATATCTTTGATATGTGGAATATCTTTGAAATGAAATGTGAATTTTGCTTTTAAATTTGCTAAGAAAATCAGAAAGTAGTGATTGACAAAAATAAAATAAAATATGTTTAGAATTATGATTGAGCCTCATCATTGTCTAAGAATGTGAATTATGGTAAATAAACACAAAATAGCCGTCAGTAGTTAACCAGCATTTGAATATTTTAGTTGATTATTTTTGCATTTAAAGTTTATTGTGCGTTTTTCGGACAGTTGTGTCTCAATTTGTTGGAAGATTAGTAAATTTCCAATTGAGTAGTATTTTTATGGATAGCATGTATCAATCGAAAGAGGAGGAATTAAAATGGTATCGAAAAGAGCGATAGAAACTCCCGCAAGTCCGATCAGAAGACTTGTACCATACGCAGATGAAGCCAAGAAAAGAGGGATACATATTTATTATCTTAACATTGGGCAACCTGATATTAAGACTCCAAATGTCTGGTACGAATACATAGAGAAATACAAACCTGAAGTTGTTGCTTACACACATTCCCAAGGACTGCCCGAGCTGAGGGAGGCATTTTCTAAATATTACCAAAGACATAACATACATGTTACCCCAGATGATATCATAGTTACAAATGGTGGAAGTGAAGCAATTATGTTTGCACTTGGTGTTGTATGTGACCCGGGTGATGAGGTAATAACAATAGAGCCTTTCTACGCAAATTATCTTGGTTTTGCCTCTTATCTTAATGTTAAGTTAGTTCCTGTGACAGCACATCCAGAGGACGGTTACAGGCTTCCCTCAATTGATAAATTTGAATCTGTGTTAACTCCAAGAACAAAGGCTATACTATTTTCAAATCCATCCAATCCTACCGGTACAGTTTATACTTACGAAGAAATGAAACAGATAATCGATTTTGCTAAGAAACACAATATCGTGATAATTTCAGATGAAGTTTATAGAGAGTTCACTTTTGATGGAAGAAAACATATATCTGCCTTTTATTTTGACGGTATAGAGGATCAATTGATAATGGTTGATAGTGTTTCGAAAAGATACAGCGCCTGTGGAGCAAGAATTGGTACATTTGTTACGAAAAATAAAGAATTTTACAAAAACGCACTTAAATTTGCTCAAGCAAGACTTTGTCCAGCTGAAACGACACAATTTGGTGCAATTGGTTTACTGACACTTGGAGAAGAATATACAAACCAGGTTCGAGAAGAATACCAAAAAAGAAGAGATGCTACTTACGAATCAATGAAAGAAATCCCGGGAGTTGTAGTTCACAAACCTGAGGGAGCTTTTTATTTGTCAGCAAAGCTACCAGTTGGAAACGCTGAAGACTTCATCATCTGGATGTTAAAGGAATTTAACGTGGATGGTAAAACAACTATGGTGTCACCTCTCAGCGGGTTTTATGCTACACCCGGTGCGGGTATGAGTGAGATAAGGATAGCTTACGTGCTCAAAGCAGAAAAATTGGCAGATGCAGTGAAAATCCTTGGAGAAGGAATTAAAAAGTATAATAATGAACATAAAAGGTAATTTCCCCGGAAATTTGCGTGGATTCCTTAACTTAATTTTTCATTAGGTTATCTTTTCTTCGTTTATTTTGTTCCATAACTCATTAATGTACTTTTCATTTTCTATGAATATCTTCAGTACTTCTGGATTAAAATGCTCGGGTTTTGCTCTTCCATCGCCCTGCAGAGTATTTTTATATTTTTTTCATGAGTAAAACTCTTTTGTACAGTCTGTTGGAACTGAGAACATTGTATACATTAACCAAAGCAACTATTCTAGCTTCTATTATTCTTTCAAGATTTTTTGAATCTTTAAAATATTACTTTCAAATTCAAGGATGTCAAGTGCAAATATCTTGTCATAGCTAAAGTTTTTTATATTCTGAATCAATTTGGAAAATGTTGTACTAAGCTCTTTAACAAATGCTTTTGTCTTCTTTGTTGTAGCTATCAAGGCAAATATGGGCATAATTAAGAGAAAGATATAAAGCTATGGAAAATGTAGTATTAGTATTAGTAGTAATCTGTGAAAAGTTGAGAACCGCCCCGCTAATAACTGTATCACCAATTTCTCTGTCAGCTAACAGATTCAGAAATACATATGCGTAAACTTTGCCAGCCGTTTTTGCAATGCGAAAATCACTTAGTAAACTATTGATACCTTGACTTGCTGCGCAAAAGTATTGTTTTCTTTTTTGAAATGGTATATAAATTTATTTTCAAATTGAGTGCTAAATTTTTTGTAATTTTTGTAAATATCTTTTCGAATTTTTTTTGGTTTCATCCTCACTGGCTTCATACGTTTGTTTATTTCGATGTATTATGTTAATTTTATTCCTTGAGTTTTATTTTCCACTTTATAATTTTCGTATTTTTAGTGAATGAAACCACCTTTTCAAGCGCTTCAAATCCATTCTTAACAGAGATTGTTGTACCTAAGAAAATCATGTCCGGCTTTATTTTTTTCAAAAGATTCACTGTAATTACATTATCAGATGCTTCGTACAGCTTAACTACTTGCTCCTCGTTTTCCAACTTTTTATGTTTTTCGAAAGTCTCATTCTTATAAACCTTGGATCGTCGCAGATAAGAAATTTCAAAGTTTTCATTCTTCTCTATTTGTGTATATGATGTTTAATGTGCTGATTCTATTTCATTATATCCTAAGTCAAAACAGCAATTTATCAGTATTGTTGGTACCAAGCAAAGTTTTCATAATTCCTTTTTGTGTTTTGGTAAAGGGAAAAGTTCCACCAACTAAGGTTTTGTTAAACTGTTGTTATTATACAAAAATACAAACAGCCCCCTGAAAATGTCTGAAAGGGAGCTGTTTGTATTTTTGTGCTCAGTGAATTATGGATGTTTAGAACCTAATGTTTCCAAATATTGTAAGATTTGTCTTGTTTATAGGATCAGATAATTCCGTTTTTACACCCAAACCAATGTCTCTATCTTTACCAAGAGATGTGATCTTAAATTCAACATTAGAAAGGTTAGAACCAATGTAATATTCAATTTGTTTGGTCAAGTAAGCAGCGTACATTTCTGAATCGCCGTAATACAAATCGTAAGCCCCTCCAAGCTTGAATTTATCTTGTCCTAATTTTGTATATATTTCGGAACTCAATTTTGAGTTGTAAATGGACAAATACAATCCAAACTGCTCTGCCGAAAAGTTAATACTTGCAAAGAAGGTATTATTTAAGCTGTACATTCCACATATTGAGAGATTAAACGGACTACTTAAAACAATTTCACCTAAGAGTTCTAAATCATCTGTAAAATAGTTATTCGCCATAAATAACTTAAAGGTTTCACCATCTATTCCTACAATCCAAGGTAACTGATTATTCTTATGAGCCAAGCCACCAACAAGATAGTATTTACCAAAGAATTTCAACTTTCCTAAAATTCCTGTGTTCCTTTCAGCAAAAGTCATGTCAGATAGAAAATCCGAAGGTAATTTATAGTGCATGACTATAGAGTAATTTTCTTGAGAAAAATTGATTAATGCTTCTGATATATCCGCACCATCGTATTTCAGTGCTATGGCAAAGTCAGTTGTTGGTTCAAAACGTAGCGCCAATGAGTTTGTAAAACCAGAAGAAACAAAGTATTTTGCACTATCTGTTTTGAACTT
>JBCNVJ010000015.1:0-6736 GCA_039630255.1 Fervidobacterium sp.
AAAGAACACCAGATGAGCGAAGAGGAAAAAATTCAAGGACTTTTGAAAAATGATTCATTCTTAAGAAGGATATTCGATAGATTTAGAAGCTTTCTGACGCAAAGGATTGATGGTAAGTTGCTCTCCCAACTTGGCAGAGAATCTGGAGATGCTGGAAGAGGATTTATGAATACAATGAAAGGTAAAATAACCTTAGATAAAGACAAGTTGAGAAGGTTTATCGACGATAACGGTTCAGATGCGGTTTGGAAGTTCTTCGGAAATGCAAATGGTGACAAAGGCTTGGCATTGCAACTAAAAGACTACAGCTACCAACTTACAAAATTCAACGGAGATATAGACGTTGTAGCTGGTGTGTCCGGTAGACTTGAACGTGAAAAGAGGATTTTGTCAAAGCGAATGGTTACTATGATGGAGTATTTAGAAAAAAAAGAGCAGATGCTATGGCAAAAATATTCAAATCTTGAAAGTGCACTTTCAAAACTATCAGCTCAAGGAAGTTTTATAGCACAGGCATTTTCTTCAAAGAAGTAGTTTTACTACTCAATTTGTATGATTTAAAGTATTGACAACAATCATTTAAGAAACAGCTTTCACACTTTGGAGAAATAGGTTTGCATACTTTTTTCCCAAATTCAACCATTGAACCGTTGATAGGTCCCCACAAAGATGGGACCAAAATTTTTTTTAATTCCTCTTCGGTTTGCTCAGGCGTTTTTGTCTTTACCCATCCAATTCTGTTGGAAATTCTGTGTACGTGTGTGTCAACAGCTAAAGCTTCTTTGCCAAAACCAATATAAAGGACTATATTAGCTGTCTTTCTACCTACACCTGGTAGCTTAATAAGCTCTTCAAAATTGTCCGGAACCTTTCCTTTGTATTTTTGCAACAATATGTTTGCAACAAGTACAATTCTTTGTGCTTTTTCCTTGTATAAACCTGCCGGTTTTATTAGGTCGTACAAATCCTCCGGATTGGCTTTGGATATTTCAGATATATCTTTGTATTTTTCAAAAAGTTGCTTCGCAGCAACTTCTGTGTTCTCATCTTTGCTTCTTTGACTCAAAATAGTAACTATAAGTACTTTGAATGGATCTTTTTGTGAGTGAATTCGTGGAAATGATTTAATTATCATGATAGCTTGCTTGTTAATATCGTTACAATCAATCTTTCTCATATCGATCTATAACCTCCATAGCATTTTTGACATCTTCATTCATTTGTTTGATTAACTCACTGATACTCGAGAATTCAATTTCTGGTCTTAAGAATTCCAAAAATTCTACTCGTATTTCTTTACCGTAAAGGTCTTTATTGAAATTGAGTATATATACTTCGTATTTTATCTTCTTTGTCTTCTCTATTGTTGGTCTATACCCGACATTCATCAATCCGAAAAACTGTTCTGGAACATAAACTTTTACAACGTAAACACCAGGTTTTGGGTCCAAAAGAAAATGATCGGATCTTCTTACATTTGCAGTTGGAAACCCAAGTTTTCTACCTATTTGCTTATCTTTATAAACAATACCATGTACTGAGTAATTTCTCCCTAAAAATTGCTTGGCCTTGCTTACATTTCCATCTTTCAGAAGTTTTCGTATATAACTACTACTAACTCTTATCCCATCGATTACAGCAGGTTCAACGATTTCAATATATATGCCTTGTTCATCACATAGTTTTTTTAAAAGTTCTGTATCACCGCTTCCATGCTTTCCAAAACGAAAATCGTGACCAACAATTATTCCATCTACCTTGTTAGAAGTTTTAACTATGCTTTCAAAAAATTCTTGCGGTGATAAATCTTTTATCTTTGGTAACTCAAGGATTTCCGTTTCACCGTAGATAGAGAGTAATTCTATCCTGTCTTCAACAGAGGTTATTAATCCATCAAATTGACCAGTATAATATTCCATAGGGTAAAGTATCGTGTATATTTTAACTTTCTTTCCGGTTAATTCTGCCAACTGACTTAGTCTTGATAAAATTTTAGCATGACCTTTGTGAACTCCGTCAAATACACCAACTGTTAAGTACAATTCTTTCACTCCTTTACCATCAGTTAATTTAAGAAGCGAAACCGAAGAACCTAATATCTTCTTGTTATGATAATGTAAGCAATTTCTATGAACTTCATACTCTTATGTTTTTCTCCGATATCAAGCTTAGTAAAATAGTAGAGTGCAAAAATCCTCAAGAAAAATGCTATTACAAATAGTACGTTGTAACCAGAGAGGAATGAAAATTGAAAATTTTTTATCAAGCTTAGCGTTTTTCCACCTGTGTAAGATGCTATTAAAGATGCCAATCCTGCTATTGTTGCATGCATCGATATGTATATTTCACTGGGTTCGTCTATTATTTTTAAAAGTAAAGTGAAGTAAGATAAATTTATTGCGCTCCAAGCTAAAGCTGCAATCATCACATCTAATAGGAGTAGAAATCTGTAGTTTCTAGGTGTCATTAAAGAATACAACAGTGGTATAGCAAGAGCGATGGTTATGCCATATCTGATCATATTCTTATCACCAATTTTTGACGATAATTTGCCATAGAATGTGTACATAAGCATTGACAATAGGGAATTAATTATGTTCAAAATACCAAGATACGAGTAAGGGACTTCAAGATAAGACACTTCGAAATAGCTAAAAAACGGACCGGCAAATTGAATTGCGAAATTCCAAACGAATACAAAAATAAGGAAATTCAAAAACTTTCGATTTTTCAGAGATTGAAAAACTGTTGCTATACTGTAATCAATGACTTTTGTATCTGGAATATCATGCAGATATAGAAAATAAGCTGTAAGAATAAATACAAATGAAGAAACTGAATAGATCACTATTAACCCCATCTTTCTATCCATGTTTTGCAAAATTAATGAATACAAAATCCAAGCACTTAAACCTGCGAAGGTGGCAACCGTATTTCGAAAGCCAAAGTAAGTGTTTCTTCTTTCTTCTGGTACAATACTTTTCATTGCAGATGTCCATAAATTTCCAACAATATTGTTCAATATGTTGAAAACTATAAATGGTATTGCAACAATTATGTGAGATTTGATGTTCATAATCAACGCCAAAGGTATGATCACAAACACAGATCTTGCAATTAAAGAAGTCCAGAATATTGCGTACTTTTTGGATGGTACTAATCGATAAACCATTGGTGTAAAAAGCTGAATCATTTGTGAAGTTGCTGGAAGCACAGCAACAATAGAAAGCACCACAGGATCAAAATCATAATAAAGAGCTAACGTTGAATATACAAACCCTTGTGTAGCATTAAACGCCATTGTGTAAAGTGCACCTTCTATTACAGAGAGCTTGAGAGTACGTTCCCTGGTGTTACTCTTTTCTATGATAATCACCTCCACAAGCTTGTTGTAATATTTTATGCAATTTTATACTAACACTTTCTAGTTATTTAGTGAAGCAGTGAAAGAAAAAACGGTGCCCAAATATGGGCACATGATAAAGATCGTATGTTACTATCTTTAAAAGTTGCACTATTTAAGTCCTGTTCTTGCAATTCCTCTAACAAAATACTTTTGTGTAAAGAGGAAAATGATCACAACAGGTAATATACTGAAAGTTGCTGCTGCCATTAACATATTGTAAAGTGTCCCAACTTCTGAACTAAACGTCGATAGTCCAACAGTTAGAGTCCGGTATTTTGGGCTGTTGGTGACTATCAACACCCAAAGGAACGAATTCCAGCTACCAACGAACTTTAAAAGGGCGCTTGTTATTACGACAGGCTTACTCAGTGGTACAACAATTTTCCACAAATATCTCCAATGAGAGCACCCATCGATTTTTGCTGCGTCAAACAATTCACTTGGCAAACTCATAAAATGTTGTCTCATCAAGAAAATTGAAAATACACTTACGACCCATGGAATTATCAAAGCATAATATGTATCTATCCATCCAAATTTCGTGATGGTAATAAAATTAGGAACGAGCAAAACTTCACCAGGTACCATCATTGTAGCAAGAAAAACACTGAACAAAATACTTTTTCCCGGAAAATTCATCCAAGAAAAGGCGTACGCCGCCATTGCTGAGATTATTACCTCAAGAATTGTCGTTACCACGGATATAAAAACTGTATTGAAATAATATCTACCAAATGGTGCAGAATTCCAAGCAAGGGTATAGTTTTGAAACACATTTTTTAAAATGTCTATCGTAGAAAAACTGACCTGAACTTTATTTATACCATCGTCCATAAAGTATACAGGACTAACATCTTTCATCACAATTTCAATATTTTTTCCTTCTTTAACAAGTACTGCACTCACAAACTTTGGAGCATCAATTAGCTTCCATGCATATTTTGTATTCTCGTAAATCATTCTAAGGGATTGAAGTTCGAGTATATTTAGAGCGATAGTTTTAAACAATTCGTCTGAATTTTTGTATTCTTGAGAAAACGCATCTAATTTAGATTTTGCTGAAGTGTATGTAAGGTTGAATCCAACAACTGACTCCAATCTTTCCATGAATTTTTTAAAAGATACTTTTAGTTCATCCTCTACATTTAAATTATTCTCAAACCCCACGTTTACTATTGCATTGATAAGCGATTTTAAAGTTGTTAAGTCATTACTACTAATACCATGCATCTTTTGAACGTTCTCATCAATTACCTTTGCAAACTCATCGAGAAGGTTATCCATACCATTTTTCGATATAATCTTTTTGATTAATTCGTGGTCTTTAAGATCTTTTGTCCTCTCAATCAATAAATTTATTCTTTCTCGATCACTCATGGGCTTTGCCACAATATCTCTGTCAACAAAAAGTTTCTGAACACTGACAAAGTAATTATAAATTTTCAAAAAGAAGTCAATTTCCTCAAAATTCTTATAAATGCTATTAATGATCGCACTGTTGTAATTATCAGAAACTTCATTGGATCCGCTGTAAAGCAAATTGTAATTTGCCAACAATTTGTGTATTTCTTCCAGTTCACGTATACTCAATATTAAACTTTCACCTGACTTAAATTTTTGGATTTTTGTTTTTAATTCTTGTAACTCAACAACTTTGTTATCCAAAAAGGCGCTAAATTGACTTTTTTCATTTTCGTTTTGAATTCTTTCTATGCCAAAAGTTTGAATTGTATCTATTCCTTCAAGTAAAGTTTCTATAGAACTTGTAAGGCTATCTATGAAAATATCTCTCTTAAAAACTGGTGTAGAACCACTAACGTAATTTAGCAATACTTTTTCAAAGTAAAGTTCTGGATTATTTTTCTCGTCATCAGTTACGAGAAACTGTGTAGGCTGTTTTATTGAGTTGATAAAACTATAGAAGTTAGTTGGATCTATCTTCGCATAAGTTTTGCCTTTCAGTCGTATGGTCAACTTGCCACGGTAAAATGGATCATCGTTTACCAAAAGGACAAGGCCCTGTGTTTTCTTTGAAACAAAAGTCAAAGCTTCTCTTAAGCTCAAACCTTTAACTGAAGATGTTGTTCCTGTTGATGGTATAACTTTAACTTCTCTTTGACTTAAGAACGATTTTGTTGTCCACTTGGGAGGCCATGAATTTACTTCAGATGGAAGTTTAAAAGAAGTTACAAGCATCCAAGCAAACGGGGCAATCATAACGATTGTACCTATTAATAATAGTGTGTATATAATTAATTTTCTCAACCTTTTCATTGTTTGCCCCCCTTTAGCTCACGTATTCCACAACTCTGTCGCCAACACGATATTGTATAAACGTGAATACGAGAATAACTATAAATAGCAAATAGGCAGCAGCACTTGCTATACCCATCCTTTGTTGTCTGTAAAATAGATCAAAAACATAATAAACCATTGTCATACCACTGTTTCCGTAAGGTCCAGGTAATCCATCGTATAAGATAAAAACTTCTTGAAAGACCTTAAAAGCCCCAATAACAGAAACGATTATTAAAAAGAATGTGGTTGGAGAAAGCAAGGGCCAAGTAATTTTTAAGAATTTTTGTAAGCTGTTTGCACCGTCTACTTCTGCTGCTTCATAATAGAATGTATCGATATTTTGTAAACCTGCTAAGAAAATCATTGCGTTATATCCTACATTCTTCCAAATTGACACTATACTTACAGTTGGTATCGTCCACTTTGCGTCTTTTAGCCACTTTACAGGTTGTAATCCTACAGTTGAGAATATATAATTAAGTAATCCAACATCGTCGTTGTATATCCATTTCCAAATTAAACCTACAGCTACGGAAGATGTTACAAATGGGATGAAGAATGCTGTTCTAAATACCGCTTTGAATTTTATTTCGTTGTTTAACAAAAGAGCTATCAAGAGTGCTAGAGTTAGACCAATGGGAACAGTAAGTATAACATAATAGGTTGTGTTTACAAGAGCTTTAAAAAACAAATTTTTTTCAGATGCGTCCATGAAATAACTAATTATACCATACTGGACATTGTTGTAACCTGCTGGAAATTTGAACTCGAAAATTATATACGAAATAATACCTATTGCCGCAGCAATCCACAAATGCTCATTTACAATTTTTGTATCGATTAATCTAAACTTCAATACCAAAATTATTGAAATATAAATGATAATGTTTAAAACGATTGCAAAATAAAGACTAATGGCCATTCTTAAAGAAAAATACAGCACCAGTACAATAGTTGTAAAAAGAAATCCTTTTTCAAATATCTTTTTCCTAATTACGTTTAACAAGCTAAAAATCAGTAGTACAGATATCA
>JBCNVJ010000150.1:0-26737 GCA_039630255.1 Fervidobacterium sp.
ATAATGGCTCATATTGATGCTGGTAAAACTACTACTACCGAGCGTATACTCTTTTTTACCGGTAGAAAACATCAGATCGGTAGTGTTGATGATGGTACAGCAACAATGGATTGGATGGTTCAAGAAAAGGAAAGAGGAATCACCATTACATCCGCTGCAACTACGTGTTTTTGGAAGGAACACCGAATCAACATAATTGATACACCAGGTCACGTTGATTTTACAATCGAAGTTGAGCGCTCTTTGAGAGTGCTTGATGGAGCTATTGCGATCTTTGACGCTACAGCAGGTGTTGAACCTCAGTCAGAAACTGTTTGGAGACAGGCTGATAAATACAAGGTTCCAAGGCTTGCATTTATGAACAAGATGGATAAAACCGGTGCAGATTTTGAAATGGCAGTTCAAAGTATGGTTGAAAGATTGGGTGCTCATCCAATCCCTGTGCAAATTCCTATAGGTGCAGAAAGTGACTTCAAAGGTGTAATTGATTTGATTCAAATGAAAGCTATAAGATGGCTCAATCCCGAAGGTACGGAGATGGTTTACGAAGATATCCCTGTTGAATGGCTTGATAAAGCAGAAGAAGCAAGGGAAGATATGATCGAAAAAATAGCCGAAGTTGATGACGAGATAATGGAATTATACCTTGAAGGGCAAGAGCCAACTGAAGAACAAATTCATGCAGCACTCAGAAGAATCACTATAGCAGGTCTAGGTACACCGGTTTTCTGTGGTTCAGCTAAGATGAACCTTGGTATTCAGCCATTGCTTGATGGTGTGGTAAGGTACTTACCATCACCACTTGATTTACCACCTGTTCGGGGATTTGATAAGAACGGAAATGAGATACAAGTTGTTCCAACGGAAAATGGTCCATTCGTAGCTTATGCATTTAAAATTCAAACTGATCCATATGTTGGCAAACTTACTTTCTTAAGGGTTTACAGTGGACGACTTGAGAAAGGTAGCTATGTTATCAATACTACCAAAGGTATAAAGGAAAGGGTTTCAAGACTTATATTTTTGCATGCCGATAAGAGAGAGGATGTAGATTATATAAGAGCTGGAGATATAGTTGGAGTTATTGGTATGAAAAGTACCATAACAGGGGATACTATTTGTGAAGAAGGAACTAATGTTATTCTTGAAAAAATGGAATTCCCTGAACCCGTTATTTCTATTGCCATCGAACCAGCAACAAAAGATGATGAAACAAAACTTTCGAAGGCATTGCAGGCATTGCTCGATGAAGATCCATCACTCAGAGCGTATGTTGACCAAGAAACAGGTGAAACTATACTTTCGGGAATGGGAGAATTACACCTTGAAATCATTGTTGATAGGCTGAAAAGAGAGTTCAATGTCAATGTAAGGGTTGGTAAACCACAAGTTGCTTATAGAGAGACAATGACTAAAGAAGTTAAAACCGAAGGTAAATATATCAGGCAAAGTGGTGGTAGAGGGCAATACGGGCATGTTATTGTCCAGTTTGAGCCTTTAAGCTTAGATAAGACCTTCGAGTTTGTTGATAAGACTGTTGGCGGTGTGATACCGAAACAATACATACCCGCTATCGAAGAAGGAATAAGAGAAGCAATGCAAGTTGGTGCTTTAGCAGGCTATCCTGTTGTTGGTGTTAAGGCAACTTTACTTGATGGTTCTTACCACGAAGTGGATTCATCAGAAATGGCATTTAAGATAGCTGCAAGTATGGCATTTAAGGAAGCTATGGAAAAAGGTAATCCTGTGCTCCTTGAACCTATCATGCGTGTAGAAGTTACAACACCAGAAGAGTATATGGGTAACATTATAGCAGACTTGAATTCCAGAAGAGCGCATATTGAAGCGCTTGAAAACAGAGCACATCTAAGGGTAATAAAAGCACTTGTTCCGCTTAGTGAAATGTTTGGTTATGCTACAACACTTAGGTCGCTTTCACAAGGTAGAGCAAACTACGTGATGACGTTGTCACACTATGATAGAGTACCTGAAAAGGTAGCAGAAAAGATTTTGAAAAACGCTTAATTCAATTTATATCTACCTGACAAGCACTAAAAATCTAAATCTCCATCACAGGTGAAGAAGGAGGGTCAAAAGTATGGCAAAAGAAAAGTTTATAAGAACAAAACCTCACATGAACGTTGGTACGATTGGACATATCGACCATGGAAAAACAACACTTACTGCAGCTATAACAAAGTATTGTTCACTCTTAGGATTGGCAGATTATACACCATATGAAATGATCGATAAGGCACCAGAAGAAAGAGCAAGGGGTATTACCATCAACATTACACACGTTGAATACCAAACAGAAAAAAGACACTATGCACATATTGACTGTCCAGGGCACGCAGACTACATTAAAAACATGATTACTGGTGCAGCGCAGATGGATGGTGCTATTCTTGTTGTTGCAGCAACTGATGGTCCCATGCCACAAACAAGAGAACACGTTCTTCTTGCAAGGCAAGTTAATGTTCCAGCAATGATTGTTTACATCAACAAAGTAGACATGGTTGATGATCCTGAGCTTGTTGATCTTGTTGAAATGGAAGTTAGAGATCTTCTTAGCAAATATGAATTTCCTGGTGATGAAGTGCCAGTAATCAGAGGTTCTGCACTCAAAGCTGTTGAAGCACCAAATGATCCAAATCATCCGGATCTTAAATCAATTAAAGAACTTCTTGACGCAATGGATAACTATTTCCCAGAACCAGTTCGTGAAGTGGATAAACCATTCCTTATGCCTGTTGAAGATGTTTTCTCTATCACAGGTAGAGGTACAGTTGTTACAGGAAGAATCGAGCGTGGTGTAATTAAACCAGGTGTTGAAGCAGAAATCATTGGTATGAGCTATGAAACAAGAAAGACAGTTATCACAAGCGTTGAAATGTTCAGAAAAGAACTTGATGAAGCAATGGCTGGAGATAACGTTGGATGTTTGCTCAGAGGTATTGATAAAGATGAAGTAGAAAGAGGACAAGTCCTTGCAAAACCAGGTTCCATCACGCCTCACAAGAAGTTCAAGGCAAACATCTACGTTTTGAAGAAAGAAGAAGGTGGACGCCACACACCATTTACAAAAGGTTACAAACCACAATTTTACATAAGAACAGCTGATGTTACTGGAGAAATAGTTGATCTTCCAGCAGGTGCAGAAATGGTCATACCTGGTGATAACCTCGAAATGACAATCGAACTTATTTATCCAGTTGCTATTGAAAAAGGTATGAGATTTGCAGTTCGTGAAGGCGGAAGAACAGTTGGAGCAGGTGTTGTTTCAGAAATTATTGAGTAAAATTTGCAAAGAACGTATCTAAAATCTCTAAGACTTGATTAAGCTAAACCTTGTATGTGTAATCGGGGGGATTCCCCCCCTTTTCTAAGAAGGAGGGTAAGACATGCCAGGGCAAAAAATTAGAATCAGGTTAAGAGCATATGATCATAGATTGCTCGATGAGTCAGCCAAAAAGATAGTCGAAGTGGCAAAGCAAACAAACGCAAAAGTTTCAGGACCGATCCCACTTCCAACGGAAAGAACACTTTATGTTGTGCTGAGATCGCCACTAAAACACAAAGATTCGCGTGAACAATTCGAAAAAAAAGTACACAAAAGACTTATAGACATAATAGAACCGAACTCAAAAACGATTGACGCACTGATGAAGATTAATCTTCCAGCAGGTGTCGATGTTGAAATCAATCTGTGAGCCCTCGGAGGTGTTTTGGGATGAAATTTATTATTGCAAGAAAGGTTGGAATGACCAGATTGTGGAAAGATGATAAGGTTGTTCCTGTTACAGTCCTTAAAGCAGGACCATGCATTGTTGTCCATAAAAAGACATTAGAAAAAGATGGTTACAACGCCGTACAACTTGGGTTTGAAGAAGTTAGTGAGAAGAAATTAACCAAGCCAATGCTTGGTGTATTTAAAAAGGCAAATGTTAAGCCAATGAGAGTGCTTAAAGAGTTTAGAGTCGATAACGTAGATCAATACTCTGTTGGTCAGGAAATAACAGTTGCAATTTTCCAAGAAGGAGATAAGATAGATATTACTGGCTGGTCAAAGGGTAGAGGTTTCTCAGGTGCAATGAAAAGGTGGAATTTTCAAGGTGGTCCAAGAGCGCACGGTGCAAAGTTCCACAGAGAACTTGGTTCTGTCGGTCAGCACACAGAACCGGCAAGAATTTTCAAAGGTAAAAGAATGCCTGGAAGATATGGCAATGAAAGAGTAACAATACTCAATTCTGAAGTTGTTAAGATCGATGTTGAGAACAATCTGTTAGCAGTTAAAGGTGGAGTGCCAGGAGCGAGGGGCAGCCTTGTTTTAATAAGAAGTGCTGTTAAAGCTTAATTTTTTGCGGCACTTGACAAGGACGTGCTCCGAAAATGGAGTAAAGGAGGACAAAAAGTATGGCACAAACAACACTTTATAATATAAAGGGTGAAAAGATAGGAACCGTTGAACTCAACGATGAAATTTTTAATATTGAGCCAAATCTCGATGTAATGTGGCGTTACATTGACATGCAACTTACAAATGCAAGAGCAGGTACGGCTTCTACTAAGACAAGAGGAGAAGTGTCAGGTGGTGGAAGAAAACCTTGGCCACAAAAGCATACAGGTAGGGCAAGAGCTGGTTCTATAAGAGCAATTAACTGGAGACATGGTGGAGTCGCGCACGGTCCCAAGCCAAGAAATTATTTGAAAAGATTAAACAAAAAAATGAAAAAGCTTGCACTCAAATCAGCTTTGTCTGCCCGTTTTAAGGAAGGTAATCTTATTGTTGTAAGCGACATACGATTTGAAAAAGCACAAACAAAACAAATGCGTGAGGTACTTAAAAATCTCAGAATCGTTGACGAGAAAGTTTTGTTCGTTCTTCCAAGAAAAGAAAATGTATACGAAAATGTGAAATTATCAGGAAGAAATATTCCTGGTGTGAAGGTTATAATTGCTGATAATCCAAATAACGGCAATCCTGTTAATATCGATGGTTTAAATGTTTACGATATAATAAACGCTACAAAGGTTGTCCTTACAGAGGGCACCGTTCGTAAAATTGAGGAGGTGCTCAGCAAATGAGAAAAGAATATTCTGATATCATTGTTAGACCTATTATAAGTGAAAAGTCAATGTCTTTACGTGCAAATCGTGAATATGTTTTTGAGGTTGATAAAAACGCGAACAAATCGGAAATAAAAGAAGCAGTTGAAAAGCTTTTCAACGTCAAAGTGGAAAGGGTAAATACAATGATTGTAAAGCCAAAACCTAAAAGAGACCTCAGAAGAGGTTATATGGCAAGGGAAGGATACACAAAAGAATGGAAAAAAGCCATAGTCAAGTTAGCAGAAGGCTATGTGATTAAAGAACTCCAAGCATAAGGGGTGAAGAACAATGGGTCTTAAAAGATTCAAGCCAACAACTCCAGGTAGAAGATTCATGGTTATTCCTGACTTTTCGGAAATTACCAAAACAGAGCCCGAAAAGTCACTTGTTGTACCTCTTAAGAAAACAGGTGGTAGAAACCACCATGGAAGAATAACGGTAAGATTCAGAGGTGGCGGGCATAAGAGATTATATAGAATTATAGATTTTAGAAGATGGGAAAAAGAAAATATTCCAGCAAAAGTTGCCTCAATAGAATATGATCCAAATAGAACAGCAAGAATAGCATTACTTGTTTATGCTGATGGTGAGAAGAGATATATCCTCGCACCCAATGGTTTAAATGTTGGAGATACAGTTGTGTCTGGACCAGAAGCAGAAATTAAACCTGGTAATGCGTTACCCTTAGAAAACATTCCAGTTGGTACCATTTTACACAGTGTTGAATTCCTGCCACGTGGTGGCGCAAAGATAGCAAGAAGTGCTGGAATGTCTTGTCAACTTATGGCAAAAGAAGGCGAGTATGCACTTTTGAAAATGCCATCAGGTGAACTTAGAAAGGTTCACGTAAAGTGTTATGCAACAGTTGGTGTAGTAGGTAACGAAGATCACAAAAACGAAATTTCTGGTAAAGCTGGTAGAGAAAGATGGAAAGGTAGAAAACCACATGTACGTGGCGTTGTCATGAACCCAGTAGATCACCCACACGGTGGTGGAGAAGGTAGGGGTAAAGGACATCATCCACAAAGTCCATGGGGTGTACCAGCTAAAGGTTATAAAACAAGAAGGGGTAAGAGAGCAAGCGATAAGTTCATAGTTAGAAGAAGAAACGGTTAATCAGGAGGTGTAATAAATGGGTCGTTCAAGTAAAAAAGGACCATTCGTAGATCCCAAACTTCTGAAAAAAATCAGACTATTAAACGAAACGGGCGAAAAGAAGATCATAAAAACATGGAGCAGAGCAAGCACAATAGTTCCAGAAATGGTCGGACACACGATAGCAGTGTACAATGGTATGAAACATATACCAGTTTATATAACAGAGAATATGGTAGGACATAAACTTGGTGAATTTTCTTTCACAAGAAGATTTGGTGGACATACGAACAAATCAGCCAAAAAAGGTGAGGTCAAGAAATAAGGAGGGAATTGATAATGCAAACCATCATTAAAAGAGAAAGACTCAAAAGGTCCAAGTTTCATGCGAAAAGAAAAGAAACTCTTGCAACGTTACCAAAATATGAAGCACGAGCTGTTGCAAGATTTGTCCGCATATCTCCAAGAAAAGCGAGAGCTGTAATCAATTCTATCCGGGGTAAAAATGTTTCAGAAGCTTTTAATATTCTTGAATTTTCGCCTAAGAAGGCTGCACGAATTGTCTATAATGTGTTAAAATCTGCTGTGGCAAATGCAACAAACAATTTTGGATTGTCTGAAGATAATCTATATGTTTCAGCTTGTTATGTAAACGATGGTCCAAGAATGAAAAGAGTGTGGCCACGCGGTAGAGGAAGAGCGGATATTATTCAAAAGAGAATGTCCCACATAACAATTATTGTCAGGGACAGAGAAAAAGAAAATAGCGCAAAACAATAAAATATACGTTGCGAGGTGATATTGGTGGGTCAAAAAGTACATCCAAGAGGTTTCAGACTCGGTTTGACGGCAGAATGGGATGCGCAGTGGTTCAATGAAAAGAAATATAGTGAATATCTCCTTGAAGATGAAGCAATAAGAAATTTTCTGAGGAAAAATTACAACCAAGCTGGTATATCAAGAGTTTTCATTCAAAGACCAGATGCCGAAAGAGTCTTAGTTTCAATTTATGCAGCAAGACCAGGAATATTGATAGGTAAAAAAGGGTCTGGAATAACAGAACTTAGGCAAGCACTTGAAAGTAACTTCAACAGAAAATTTGGTGTTGATATAATTGAAGTCAAAACGCCTGAAACAGAGGCAATATTAGTAGCAGAATCCATCGCGCAAAAAATAGAAAAGCGTGCTTCTTATAAAATAGTCATGAAAAGAGCAATAACAGCAGCACTTAGAAGGGGAGCAAAAGGAATAAAAATAATGGTTTCCGGAAGATTGGCAGGTGCAGAAATCGCAAGAACAGAATGGTATTTGAAAGGTAGACTACCACTTCAAACGTTAAGATCCGTAATAGATTACTCAACAGCCAGAGCCGAAACGAAATATGGAACCATAGGTATAAAAGTATGGATATACAAAGGTGATCAGCAAATCTGAAATTAATCAAAACATATGCTTCAAACCTTAGAATTTGAAGACTTTATTTGAATCGTTCAACGAATAGGACGAGGGAGGTTAAATAACTATGCTAATGCCAAAAAGAGTTAAATACAGAAAGCAACAACGAGGTAGAACTAAAGGAGAAACAAAAGGTGGAGCTCTTGTAATGTTCGGTGAATATGGTCTTAAAGCACTCGAACCGGCTTGGATAACGTCACAACAAATAGAAGCTTGCAGACTTGCAATTACAAGAACTCTAAAGAAGGAAGGAAAACTTTGGATTAAGATATTCCCAGACAAGTCTTATACCAAGCATCCACCTGAAACAAAACTTGGTAAAGGTAAAGGTAACGTTGAAGGTTGGGTTGCCGTTGTAAAACCAGGAAAGGTAATGTTTGAAATCGGTGGTGTTGAAGAAGAACTTGCCATAAAAGCCCTTGAATACGCAGCAACAAAATTGCCAATCAAAACAAAAATTGTGACAAGACATCACATAGGTGGTGAAGCAGTATGACACCAGTGGAAATAAGAAACATGAATAATGAGGAATTAATAAAACTTTTAGAAGAAAAGAAAAGAACATTAATGAACTTGAGATTTCAAAATGCTTTAGGAGAATTGAAAGACTTTAGTCTCATTCAGAAAACTAAAAGGGACATAGCAAGAATCAAAACTATATTGCGTGAACGTGAACTTGGTATAAGGAGGTAATACAAATGCCTAAGAAAAGATTTATTGGTGTTGTTGTAAGTGACAAAATGGATAAAACTGTAACAGTCAAAGTTGAAAGACTTGTGAAACACCCGAAGTTTGGAAAGTATATTAAGAAATCAAAGAAATTTTATGCTCATGATGAGAATAACACATGCAAAATTGGAGATGTTGTAGAAATAGAAGAATCCAGGCCTTTAAGCAAACTAAAAAGATGGGTTGTTGTTCAAATACTCGAGCGTTCTAAACTTGGTCTACAAACGCCTGAGACTGAGGAATTATTCGAGAACGAAGGGGGTAGTGTACAATGATACAAAATGAAAGCTACCTCGTAGCAGCTGATAATTCTGGAGCAAAGGTTCTTAGAGTAATTAGAGTACTGGGTGGATCACACAAACAATTTGGTACAATAGGTGATATAGTTGTTTGCAGTGTCAGAGAAGCAGTACCTAATACCGATATTAAGAAAGGTGACGTTGTAAAAGCTGTTGTAGTAAGAACTAGAAAAGAGATAAGAAGACCTGATGGAAGTTATATAAGATTTGACGACAACGCGGCAGTTGTACTCGATAAATTTAATCAACCAAAAGGTACGCGTGTCTTCGGACCTGTTGCAAGAGAATTGAGAGAAAAAGGATTTATGAAAATAGTATCTCTCGCACCAGAAGTATGGTAAGGGGTGGTAATCGATGGCACAGAAAATCAAAAAGGGTGACACGGTACAAGTTATTTCCGGTAGTGATAAAGGAAAAAGAGGCGAAGTTATTCAAGTAATGCCAAAAGATGAAAAGATAATTGTTAGAGGCGTAAATGTTGTAAAGAGACATCAAAGACCAACTGGACAACTTAGACAGGGCGGAATAATAGAAAAAGAAGCACCGTTGTACTGGTCAAAAGTCATGTTAGTATGCCCAAGTTGTGATAAAGCCACAAGAGTTGGATTTAAGATTCTTGAAGATGGCAAAAAAGTGAGATTTTGCAAGAAATGTGGCGAAATAATAGATAAGAAGTAAGGAGGAATAAAAAATGGCCTACGAATTTGTTCCATTAAAAGAAAAATATCAAAAAGAAGTGGTACCAGTTTTAATGAAAGAGTTTGGATATAAAAACATTCACGAAGTTCCAAGGTTGGTGAAAGTAGTTATAAATATGGGTGTTGGTGAAGGTGCGCGAAACAAAGATATCATAGAATCACATGCACGTGAACTTACGATGATAGCGGGTCAAAAGGCACTCATCACAAAAGCGAAGAAAAGTATTTCAAATTTCAAAATAAGAAAAGGTATGACCATAGGTGTAAAGGTAACGTTAAGAGGGCCAAGAATGTACAATTTTGTATACAAGCTCGTCAATCTTGTACTTCCAAAAGTTAGAGACTTCAGGGGATTAAATCCAAACTCATTTGATGGAAAAGGTAACTACAGCTTTGGTTTAACAGAACAACTTGTTTTTCCAGAGATATCGCCAGACCAAATCAAGCGAATTCAAGGAATGGACATTGTTGTAGTAACAACAGCAAAAAAGGATGAAGAGGCCAAGAGATTACTTGAGTTACTTGGTTTTCCATTCAAAAAGCAATAATTGAGGAGGGAATTTTTAATGGCAAAAAAATCAATGGTAGAAAAATGGAAAAAACCTAAGAAGTTCAAGACAAGAGAATATACAAGGTGTAATATCTGTGGTAGACCACACTCAGTCTATAGAGAATTCGGAATTTGCAGAGTCTGTTTCAGAAAAATGGCTAACGAGGGAAAACTCCCGGGCGTTAGGAAAGCAAGTTGGTAATTATGGAGGTGTTAACCGTGTGGAGCGATCCAATAGCTGACATGCTTACAAGAATAAGAAATGCAAACCTTGTTTTTAAAGATCAAGTAGATATACCAGCTTCAAACTTAAAAAAAGCAATAGCAGATATTCTTGTTAGAGAAGGTTTCATAAAAGGATACACATACATTGAAGATGGAAAACAAGGAGTCCTCAGACTTCAAATGAAATACAAAGGTACAAGGAAAAATAAAGAGAGAGTAATTCACGGAATTGTACGCGTTTCGAAACCAGGTAGAAGGGTTTACGTTGGTAAGAACAATATACCAAGAGTCAAGAATGGGCTTGGTATTGCAATAATATCTACCTCAAATGGCGTGCTCACCGACAAAGAAGCTGTAGAGTATGGAGTCGGTGGAGAAGTTATTGCCTACATTTGGTAAGGAGGTGTAACTCATGTCTCGTATAGCAAAAAAACCCGTTGTTTTGCCGTCAAATGTCCAAGTTACACTCACCGACTCTCAAATCAAAGTCAAAGGTCCCAAAGGCGAGCTCAAATTAAATTCACATCCATATGTCAATATAAAAGTTGAAGGTAATGAAGTGTGGTTTACACCAAATCTTGAAGCAGCAAAGAGAAAAGCAGATGAAAGAAAATTTAAAGCAATGGTTGGTACTTATTGGCGACTTGTTAGAAATATGGTCATCGGTGTCACAGAAGGTTTCAAAAAAGAGCTTGAAATTGTTGGTGTCGGTTACAGGGCACAGTTGCAAGGCAACAAACTCTTAATGAACCTTGGATATGCTCACCAGGTTGAGTTTGAAATACCATCCGATGTAAAGGTGGAAGTACCTGCACCAAATAAGATAATAGTCAGTGGTATAGACAAGCAAAGAGTAGGACAAGTTGCTGCCGATATACGCAGATGGAGGGAGCCAAATCCATACAGTGGCAAAGGTATTAAGTACGTAGACGAAGTAATCAAACTCAAAGAAGGAAAGAAAGCATAAGGGGGTATAAGACGTGATTAAGAGAGAAGATCGCAAGAAATTAAGACTTGTAAGACATAAGAGAATAAGAAAGAAATTGTCGGGTACTCCTGAAAGACCAAGACTTTCAGTTTTTAGAAGCGAAAAACACATTTATGCACAAATAATAGATGACACGAAAGGTGTTACTCTTGTTGCAGCTTCTACTGCAGAAAAGGCGGTACGAGAGAAACTTAAGAAAACTTGGAACGTAGTAGCTGCAAAAGAAATAGGAAAATTGATTGCAGAAAGAGCATTAGCAAAAGGTATAAAAGAAGTAGTATTCGATAGAGGTGGCTTCAAATATCATGGCAGAGTTAAAGCCCTTGCAGATTCGGCAAGGGAAGCTGGATTGAAATTTTAAGATTCTGTTAGGAGGTGCTCACAGTGTCAGAAATAGCTGAAAAGATAAAACAAGCTGGTGAAACTTTTGAGGAAAGGATAATAGAAATCAGAAGAACTACAAAGGTTACAAAAGGTGGTAAAAATCTATCGTTCAGAGTTTTAGCTGTTGTTGGAAATAGAAACGGTAAGGTAGGTATCGGTGTTGGAAAGGCAAGGGAAGTTCCTGATGCAATAAGAAAAGCACTTGTTAGTGCAAGAAGAAATATGATGGAAATACCTGTTGTAAAAGGTACAATACCACACGAAGTAGTTGGTCAACAAGACTCTGCAAGAATTCTTATGAAACCTGCTGCTCCAGGTACTGGTATAATCGCTAACGGTACGGTTCGTGCAATACTTGAACTTGCTGGTGTGCAAAATGTACTTACAAAAGCTATGGGTTCTACAAATCCTGTGGTTATTGCTCAAGCCACGGTTGATGGAATAAAGAACCTTTTCTCTATTGAAAAAATAGCAGCTCTCAGAGACATAACCCCTGCTCAAGTAGTTCGCGGTGTTAAAAAGGAGGGTTAATGTATGAAAAAACTTAAGATAACTCTTGTAAGAAGTCCAATAGGTTACAAATACGATCAAAAGGACACAGTAAGAAGGTTGGGATTAAGAAAAATGCACCATAGCGTTATCAAAGAAGACACCCCTCAAATAAGAGGAATGATAGAAAAAGTAAAACATCTTCTCAAAGTAGAAGAAGTGGAAGAATAAGGAGGGAAATCAAATGATTACCATAGAAGATCTTAAACCAACGCCAGGTTCAAATAAGAAATACAAAAGACTTGGTAGAGGGCAAGGTTCTGGTAAGGGCAAAACAGCTGGAAGAGGACACAAAGGTCAAAAGTCAAGAGGTACTGGGAAAGTAAGGGCTTGGATGGAAGGTGGTCAAACACCACTTCACAGAAGACTTCCAAAGTTCGGATTTAAAAACTTTGCTAAAAAGGTTTATGCAATAGTTAATCTTGAAACACTTGAAGAACGTTTTGAAAGCAATGATACAGTCACCCCTGAAGTACTTCTTGAAAAAGGTATTATCAATAAAATACACGACGGTGTTAAGATATTAGCAAGGGGAGAGATTACAAAACCGCTTGTGGTTAAAGCTCATAAATTCAGTGAAAAGGCAAAGGAGAAGATAGAAAAAGTCGGTGGAAAAATAGAGGTGATTTGAAAATGTGGAAAGCGCTACGCAATGCAATGAAAATTCCGGAGGTAAGGGATAGGGTTATATTTACATTTCTTATGTTACTTGTTTTTAGGCTTGGTATTTACGTTCCCGTTCCAGGTGTAAATATTAAAGCTTGGGGGGAAGCGCTTTCCAAACAAGGCACCGGTCTTGCCGGTGGTGTTCTTAGTTTCTATGACGTTTTCACCGGTGGAGCGTTTAGTAGGTTTTCAGTTTTTTCAATGAGTGTTACGCCGTATATTAACGCATCGATTATCATGCAGCTTCTGGCTTCTATTATTCCTTCTTTGAAAGAGCTTCTTAAGGAAGGAGAAGAAGGTAGAAAGAAATTCCAGAATTACACAAAAAATCTTACACTTGGCCTTGCAGCACTTCAATCTTTTGTAGTATCTTTTGGATTGGCGAAAAGCTATCAAGGAATAATAGCTATAAATACTTGGCTGTTTGCTTTTGTATCAACAGTTTCGCTCGTTGCTGGTACAATGTTCTTACTTTGGATTGGCGATAGAATAACAGAAAAAGGTATTGGTAACGGCGTAAGTATAATGATATTTGCTGGTATAGTTTCCAGATACCCTGCTTACTTTAGAACAGCTGTACTTGGAAATCTCAATATATTTGGATGGATTTTCCTTATTGCAATAGCTATATTCATGATCGTTGCAATTATATATGTACAACAAGCAGAAAGAAGAATTAAGATAGAATATGCAACAAGAATGGTAGGAAGAAGAATTTATGGTGGAACAAGCACGTATCTTCCTATAAAAGTCAATCACTCAGGAGTTATTCCAATAATCTTTGCATGGGCTATAGTAAGTATTCCTGAAGCAATTGCCCAGATTACTGGCGCGCAGTGGGCAATAAAATTATTTAGCATGCAAAGTCCGTTTATGATAATACTTTACGCACTCTTGATATTTTTCTTTACGTATTTCTACAGCGTTGTTGTTATAGATCCAAAAGATATCTCTGAAAATATCAAAAGATATGGTGGGTTTATACCTGGTATAAGAGCAGGTAAACCAACAGAAGAGTATATCACTTACGTTTTAAACAGAGTAACTTTTATAGGTGCCATATTCCTTGTAGGTATATCACTGTTACCATATCTGGTAGAAGGTATAACCAGAGTTAACATATGGCTTGGCGGTACAAGTGCACTTATTGCTGTTGGTGTTGCTCTCGATATAGCCCAACAAATAGAGGCACACTTGATTATGAGAAATTATGAAGGATTTGTGAAAAGAGGAAAAATTGCTGGTAGAAGGTAATCAAGAAGGTGAAAAGTATGAATTTGATATTCCTTGGACCTCCCGGTGCTGGTAAAGGAACTTATGCCAAAAGGATTGTTGAAAAATATGGTATTCCACATATATCAACGGGTGATATTTTTAGAGAAGCCATAGCAAAAGGTACTGAGCTTGGCAAAAAGGTACAAGACATAGTTAATTCTGGCAATCTTGTTCCTGATGAATTAACAAATGCATTAGTGGAGGAAAGATTAAAACAACCAGATTGCGAAAATGGATTCATACTTGATGGTTATCCAAGAACTATTAATCAAGCACAAGCTCTGGATATTATGCTTAAGAACATGAAAAAGGAGCTTGACGGTGCGTTGTATTTCGAAGTAGATGAAGAAACAGTTGTTCAAAGGATCTCCACAAGGAGAGTTTGTGCCAAGTGTGGTAAAGTGTACAACGTGATAACCCTTCCTCCAAAAATCGAGGGTAGATGCGACGACTGTAACAGCGAGTTGATTCAAAGAGAGGATGATAAAGAAGAAATTGTGAGAGGAAGATACAGAGTCTATATAGAGAAAACTTCTCCGTTAATCGAATATTATAGAAATCAAAACAAACTTTTTACTTTAGACGGTGGAAAAAGTGTAGAAGAAGTAATGAAAATGTTGTTTAATATATTGGGTGGTATAAAAAGACAATGATAAGACTTAAGACAAAAGAAGAAATCGAGAAAATGAGAATAGCCTGCAGAGCGGTTGCTACTGTTTTAAAAGAAGCAAAAAAGTTTGTAGTTGATGGTGCAACCGCTCATGATATCGAGATGCTTGCTGATAAGATTTTGAGGGATTTCAAGTGCACCCCTGCTTTTAAAGGTTACAACGGATACCCTTACATTACAACAGTATCTGTAAACGAAGAAGTTATACATGGATTTCCGTTGAGGAAAAAAGTTTTTAGGAAGGGCGATATAGTTTCAATAGATGTTGGAGCAGTTTGCGATGGATTGTATGGAGACGGAGCTGCAACATACATAGTAGATAAGACAGATGAAAATGGAGAAAAACTTGTCAGAGTTACATACGAATCTCTTATGAAAGCAATTGAAATAATAAAACCTGGTATAAAACTTGGGGATGTGTCGTACCAAATTCAAAAGTACGTAGAAAGTAACGGTTTTGGTGTGGTCAGAGATTTCGTAGGTCATGGAATTGGAAAAGCGCTTCACGAAGATCCTCAAGTTCCTAATTATGGGAAGCCAGGTACCGGTGTAACACTAAAAGCAGGAATGACAATTGCAATAGAACCCATGGTTACCGAAGGCGGCTGGCACGTAGTTGTTTTAGAAGATGGTTGGACTGTAGTAACAGTAGATGGAAAGAGATCTGCTCATTTTGAGCATACGGTTGTGATAACTGAAGACGGATGTGATATATTAACCATGTCAGATTAAGGTATTTTGGAATATCTTTGAAGCGCGAGGTGGTTTGTCTGAAAAACAAGGAAGACGTCATACGAATGGAAGGAACAATAGTTGAAGCACTACCAAATGCTATGTTCAGAGTACAGCTCGACAACGGATTCAAAGTACTTGCTCATGTTTCCGGAAAGATGAGAAAAAATTTCATTAGACTTGTCCCTGGTGATAAGGTAGTAGTTGAGTTGACAATATATGACCTAAGCCGTGGAAGGATAGTTTACAGGAAAAAGATAGACGCGAAAGGCGAAGAAGAGATATTAGATGACGAAGAATAAGTTTATTATAAAAACACTTCCGAAAGGAGAGATAAACATGAAAGTAAAAGCATCTATAGGAAAAAGATGCGAGTACTGTAAAGTTATTCGTAGGAAAGGAAAAGTTTTCGTAGTCTGCAAAGTTAATCCAAAACACAATCAAAGACAAGGTTAAATAAGTTAAGGAGGGAGATTAATGGCTCGTATTGTTGGTGTCGAAATACCGAGCAACAAAAAGGTCCACATTGCATTAAGATATCTGTACGGCATAGGACCAACACGCGCAATGGAAATATGCAAAAATACAGGTGTAGATCCAGACAAGAGAGTCAAGCAGTTAACAGAAGATGAAATCAGCAAGATCTCATCATTTATTCAACAAAACTACAAGGTTGAAGGAGAACTAAGAACAGAAGTAATGAGAAACATCAAAAGATTAATGGATATTGGTTGTTACCGCGGTTTAAGACATAAACTTGGACTTCCTGTAAGAGGACAAAGAACTCGATCAAACGCAAGGACTCGAAAAGGACCAAGGCCAAGTAGAATTAAGAAAAAAGGCAAATAATAGCTTAGAAACGATTAAAAAATGCTAAAAGTCTCTAAGGGTTGCTGAAGGAGGGAAAATTAAATGGCAAAAGGTCGGCCAAAAGCAAAACAAAAAAAGAAGATAGCGGTTGATCATGGTGTGGTACATATAAAATCAACATATAATAACACGATAATCAGTTTAACTGATCCGGTAGGACATGTATTAAGTTGGGCAAGTGGCGGCACCGCTGGTTTTGAAGGAACAAGAAAAGGTACACCATACGCAGCTCAGCTTGCTGCCGATAAAGTTGCAAAAGATGCGGTCAAGATGGGAATAAAAAGAGTAGACGTTGTAGTTAAAGGACCAGGTGCTGGTAGAGAAACAGCTATAAGAACTATACAAGCCGCAGGACTTGAAATTGATAATATAAGAGATGCAACACCAATTCCATTTAATGGTTGTAGACCACCGAAAAGAAGAAGAGTATGAAACTATGTGGAAGTAAACAACGTCTGTTAACCAACATTAAGGAGGGAAAATAATGGCACGATATACAGGTCCTTTGTGTAGGCTTTGTAGAAGAGAAGGCATGAAGCTCTATCTTAAGGGTGAAAGATGTTTTAGTGAAAAATGCCCATTTGATAAAAGACCGTTTGCCCCAGGTCAGCATGGTAAGGAAAAGAAAAAACTAACACAATACGGTCTACAGTTAAGATCTAAACAAACAATGAAAAGAATTTACGGTGTACTTGAAAAACAATTTAGAATATACTATGAAAGAGCAGCAAAACAATCGGGAGATACCCGTGAAAATTTGGTTGTTCAAGTTGAGAGAAGACTTGATAATGTTGTTTACAGACTTGGATTTGCGATAAATAGAAGAGCAGCAAGACAGCTTGTTTCACATGGTCACATACTTGTCAATGGAAAGAAAGTTGACATACCTTCTTATCAAGTAAGGCCAGGTGATGTGATATCCATTAAAGATGGGAGCAGAACGATTGAGCCAATTAAGCAGGCAATTGAACTCAACAAAGGTAGAACAAGCGCAAGCTGGCTTGATGTCGACTACGAACAATTTAAAGGAGTATATGTGAGACATCCAAAACTTGAAGAAGTTACTGATCTTCCAGTTAATGTACAAGCTATTGTTGAATTCTACTCGAGGTGATACTAATGATTCAAATTACGTCAAAAAAATTCAGGTTAGAAGAGCAGGCGGAATACGAAGATCGTTATTATGCAAAATACACGCTCTCACCGCTTGAAAAAGGTTATGCTGTTACAATTGGCAACACGCTTAGGAGAGTCCTGCTATCTTCTATACCGAGTTTTGCAATAACCGATGTACGATTTATCAAGCCAGAGAAATATCATGAGTTTGATACTATAGAAGGTGTAAAGGAAGATATAATGTATCTATTGCTTAATTTGAAGAAAGTTCAGTTGAGAGTAGAAGCATATGTTGAATCACCAGTGAAGTTAACAATATCCAAAAAAGGTCCAGGGATACTTAAAGCAAGGGATATTGAATGTCCAGCAGGTGTAGTGGTTGTCAATCCTGAACATTATCTTGCAACAATGAACGAAGATGCCGATTTGGAAATAGAACTTTACGCAACATTCGGTAAAGGATTCGTACCTGCTGCCGACAGAAACGAAAGACCTGAAATTGGTTGGATCGTGCTTGATGGAGTTTACAGTCCTGTTATAAAAGTAAATTGGCTTGTTGAAAACGTGCGTGTCGACAAAAGAACAGACTTTGAAAAACTCATACTCGAGATAGAAACTAAAAAGAGTATAAAACCAGCAGAAGCTCTTAAACATTCTCTAAAAATTATTCTGGATCATTTTAACTTTATAGAACAAAGTCTCAGTGATGTTGAAGAGTTACCTATTCCCGCTGTACCGGAAGCAACAGTTTTAGCTGAGGAAGGTAGTTCTCCTGAGGATGTCATGATGAAAAGAATAGAAGAACTTGATCTTTCTGCAAGATCTCTCAATTGCCTCAAAAGGGATAAAATTGAAACCATAGGAGACTTGTTATCCAAAACAGAGGAAGACTTGATGAAAATAAAAAATTTTGGATTGAAATCTCTCGATGAAGTCAAAGAAAAACTCCGTGAGAAATTTGGTCTGTCGTTGAGAAAGGGGGACAAGTAAAATGAGACACAGGATGAAGAGAAATAAGTTAAATAGATATGGCAGTCATAGACTATCCTTGATGAGAAACCTTGCCAAGGAATTGATACAACATGGTACAATTATGACAACAACAGTCAAGGCTAAAGTTGGAAAAGAATATATTGAAAAACTTGTTACGAAGGCTGTTAAAGCTTACAAAATAAAGAATGAAAACAAAGCAGAGAGTGTTGCTTTAAGAAGACAGATCTTTGCAGAACTTGGTGATAGAAAACTTGTTAATAAACTCGTTGATGAAATTGCTCCGAAATATGCCGAGAAAAACGGTGGATATACGAGGGTGATAAAAGTAGGAGCAAGAAGAGGAGACGGTGCCGAACTTTCTGTTTTACAACTCGTTGATTAATTAGCATATCGTAGAAGTGTAAGGGGCTATATGCCCCTTTTAAAAATCAAAAGTAAGCTTGTAATAATTAGCTGGAGGTGCAAAGATGGAAATAAGAGAATTAAACAAGGATAAGAACGTAATCGAAAAAGAGTACATATTCGACATAAATGATATTAAAAGGTTAGAAGATAAAGCTGTTGCTTCTCTTAATAAGAGAGGATACCAAATAGAAGGTTTCAGAGTTGGAAAAGTACCAAAAGAAATATATAAGATCAGATTAAAAGATACCTTTTACAGTATTTATGTCGCAGATGAAGCAATAAAAGAAGTTGAAAACTCCCTCGACAAGGAAGAACTCAGAATTATAATCCCTCCTGTAATAGCAGACGCAAAATTTGATGAAAATGGCGGAAAAATCTTAGTAGAACTTCATCTCGAACCTGAGATTAAAATCGATACATCGCAATTAAAACTTAGAAAGGCAAAAGAAGAAGAAGTACTTGATGGATATATCGATTTAAGAGTCAAACACATTGTTGATGAACACGCGGTCCTTGAACCGAAAGAATCTGAAGCACAAGAGGGAGATCTTGTTAGAGTAAAAGAGACCGTCTTGTTTGGCGAGAAAAAATTAAGAGAAGCAGAAGATAAGGAATATATACTTTTAAAAGATGATGAAAGAGACGTTGTAAAACAACTATATGGAAAGAAAAAAGGAGAAATCGTAGAGTTTGAGAAAGTGTTTGAAAAAAGTGAAGGTGAAAAGATTGTTTACAAATATGTATTAGAAGTAGATAGTGTATTTAAAAGAATCCTTCCAGAATTTAACGATGAATTTGTAAAAACACTTGATATCGAAGAAGTCGAAACAGTAGAACAACTCAAAAACAAATTCAGAAAAGAGGGAAAAGAAATATACGAAAGAGAATTAAATGATTCGTACAGATTGCAAATAATTGACCAATTGTCAAATATAACTGAGATTGAAATCAGTGAAAAAACCATTCAAAGAGCAATCGAGAATATAATAGAAGATCTAAAAGAAAAAGGCAAATATGAGGAATATGTAAAGGGTTATGGAAGCGAAGAAAGGGTCATTGAAGAACTGAAAAACTATTATTTGAGCACTTTAAAGAAAGACCTTGCAGTAAAAAAACTTTCCGAGGAAAATGAGATTAAAGTTACAAGCGAAGATATAAAAGAATTTGCTGCAAAAGTTTCTGTTGAGTGGGGAGTCAGTCCAGATAGAGCAGAAGCAATCATTAAGCAAAGAAAAGAGCTGAGAAATGAAGTTATTATGGAAATCATCGAATCAAAGGTTGCAAAAATTCTCCAAGAAAAAGCACAGGTAGAAGAAGTTTCAATAAAGAAAGAAGAAAACATAGCAAAAGAGTAAATAGTAATAATTGATAATGGATCAAAAGCATGATTTGAGGTGATAAACATGGAAATTGACAAAATATTGAATCAGTATGTTCCGATAGTAATTGAAACGACAGGTAGATACGAAAGAGCTTATGACATATACTCAAGACTACTCAAGGATAGGATAATATTTCTTGGTAATGCAATAGACGATCACGTCGCAAATCTGGTGGTTGCTCAGCTACTTTTCCTTGAAGCGGAGAACCCAGACAAAGATATTCAACTTTACATTAATTCCCCTGGTGGACTTGTAACTGCTGGACTGGCAATTTATGATACTATGCAATACGTAAAATGCGATGTTGCAACAATATGTGTAGGTCAGGCAGCATCAATGGGTGCTGTACTTTTAGCAGCGGGAACAAAAGGAAAAAGATTTGCACTTCCAAACAGCAGGATAATGATTCACCAACCACTCGGTGGTGCAGAGGGAAGCGCTAAGGATGTAGAAATACTCACAAAAGAGTTGTTAAGAATAAAAAGATTAATTAACGAAATCCTGAGCAAGCACACTGGACAAGACATTGAAAGAATAGAGAAAGACACCGATAGAGACTTTTTCATGAGTGCACAAGAAGCACAAGAATATGGTATAATAGATAAGGTTATCAGACCCGGAGAACGATAATAAATCAAATTTAAAAACTATGAAAGAATTTTTGAGCGATTTTTAATACGTTTTAAGGGAGGTATAGAGTATGTCTGGTCATAATAAGTGGGCGAATATCAAGCACAGAAAAGCTGCGCAGGATGCTAAAAGATCCAAGATATTTACAAAGCTTATCAGAGAAATAATTGTTGCCGCAAGAGAGGGCGGAGGAAATCCCGACACAAACCCAAGGTTAAGGGCTGTGCTTGAAAAAGCAAGAGAGGCAAATATGCCAAAGGATACTATCGAAAGATCGATTAAAAAAGGTACAGGAGAACTAGAAGGAGAAAAATACGAAGAAATAATATACGAGGCATACGCACCAGGTGGCGTAGCACTTTACATACTTGCATTAACAGACAACAAAAATAGAACTGCTCAAGAATTAAGACATATACTGAGCAAAAATGGTGGTTCGCTCGCAGAAAGTGGTTCAGTTGCATGGATCTTCGAAAGGAAAGGAGTCATAGAAATATCGGCGGAAAAGATATCTGACATGGACGAATTTACTCTCTTAGCAATAGACGCAGGAGCAGAAGATATTGAAGAAGGAGATCCGGTCCTTGTCTACACATCCCCAGAATCTTTGAGTTCGCTCAAAGAAACTCTTTCGAAGAATGGTTTTGATGGTACAGCAAAGATAACATATAAGCCAAAGAACAGTGTAAAAGTTACTGGAAGCGAAGCCGAAAAGGTGCTCAAGCTTATAGACGCTCTTGAAGATAACGATGATGTCCAAGAGGTCTTTGGTAACTTCGATATTGACGATGCTGAACTTGAAGCTATAATGGCTAAGCTTGAAGGTTAATCATTAAGTATAGACTTATTCGAAAACAAAAAGGTGTGGATAAATGTTTGAGAAAAAAATATTAATAAACACCTTTTTCCTTTTTATGTTCATTAGTAGTGTGCTCTTATTTGGAGAGACGCTATTTTTTAGCGTCTCTCCATTTGATACTGAATACGGTTTATCTTTTAGATATAACTTCAGATTTTGGAAATTTCATGTGGATTTTTACACATCATCAAATATAGACTTTTCGAAGGGTTTTCCAAAGCTTAGCTTAAAAGAAGAAAACATAATAAAGTATTTTTCATTTGAGGAATATCCCTATAAAGTGACATATAGCAATTTTAACCAATTACCATTCAACACATTTATAAACCCTGCACAAAAAGCATGGCATCTCACTTGGCTTGGAACAGGTTACTACAATGATAACCTCTTATACGAAGATCAACACATATCGCTAATTGGAAATTATAAAGCGTTAAATATCACTTTCAGCTTGTTTGACCTTGATTTATTTGTCGAGCGACTCGAAGATAAGTTCAATATCGGAGTAGGTAAGTTAATATACGTATTTACTGGTGAGAAGACCGGCTTGGGAATAAATTACTTTAGTAAAAATATTCTCATATACGCTCTTGTTTTTTTGGATGCTACAAGTGAACTCAAAGCACAATTCGGTTTTACACTAAAAAAAGATGACATTGAAATAAATATCGGGAATGAATATACAAATCGAGATTCCATCTTTGGTGGTCTTCAGTGGAAGGTAGGTGATATATATGTCATTGGACGACTTCAAGGACAAAAAATTCGCTTGGTTGTCGAATTTCCAATCTGGTGAATTTCACGAACTACCTTGGGAAGAGTTCGAATGGTTTGTAAAGAAAATCAAAGACAGCATGAATTTGGATCTTTCCGGTTATAAACCAGAAAGAATGAAAAGAAGGATAGAAATGCTCATCAGAAAATACAACTGTAAATCGTACAAAGAATATTATGAACTTATAATGAAAGACAGCAAGAAAAAAGACGAATTCTTGGACAAGCTCACTATAAATGTGACGGAATTTTTCAGAAATCCAGAAAAGTGGTTGGAACTAAGGGACAAATTCTTGCCTGAATTACTTAGAGAAAGCGGTGCAAGGTTCAAAGCCTGGAGTGCAGGTTGTTCTTCTGGTGAAGAGCCATACAGTATAGCAATCCTACTTGAAGAACTCAAGGCTCCTGCAACAGTAAAGGTTTTAGCAACAGACATAGATGTTGGCGTACTAACAAGAGCACAAATAGGTGAATACGACGAAAGATCTATGGTAAGCACACCTCCTGAATATATTCAAAAGTACTTTATAGCAAGGGATGGAAAATACATAGTAAAACCCAATGTTAAAGCACGTGTTCAATTCAAAAAGCACAATCTTTTACAAGATCCCTTTGAGAAAGGCTTTGACCTGATAGTTTGCAGAAATGTTGTAATTTACTTCGAAATGGAAGCAAAGGAAGAACTGTACAAAAAATTTTCAGAGAGTTTAAGGCCAGGAGGATTATTGTTTGTAGGCAATACTGAGAGGATATTCAGTTATCGAAGTATAGGTCTTGAAGTTGCTTCACCGTTTATTTATAGAAAATTATAATCGCAAGCTTAGAAAGGCTGATTAGATGTTCTGGGTTGTTTTAACTGTTACAATAGATCAAATAACCAAGCATTTAGCAAGTGCCTTCTTACAAGCTCAGTTTATACCTGTTCTGGATTTCTTCATCTTAACTTATGCAACAAATAGAGGTATAGCCTTCGGATTGTTTGCAGGGGTAAAAGAGATTGTTGTTTATCTATCACTTGCAATTGTGGTTGCAATATCACTCATACCAGGATTTGTAAAATTAAGAAAAAGCACAGAAATATTTCTCTCGCTCATAGTTGGTGGAGCACTTGGAAATCTTATCGATAGGATCAGATTCGGGTATGTAATAGATTTTCTAACAATGAAACATTGGCCCACAGTCTTTAACATAGCTGATATATTTATATTCTTTGGTAGCTCTTTCTTACTGATACAACTATTAAGCGCTGAAATTAAATTGGCTAACAAAAAGCACAAAGCCTATCGGAGGGAAATTTCAGGTGGATATACAGGTTACCTCCAGAGAAAATGGTTGGCGACTGGACAAGTTTTTAATGGAGAAAACACCAGATTGGATATCAAGAACGTTCATACAGAAAGTAATAAAGAATGGGGAAGTATTGGTCAATGGAATTTCGAAGAAGCCGAGTTACAAGGTGAAGTCTGGGGATATAATTACATTGAATGTTCCGGAAAAACCTCAACTCCCGGAAATTCTACCGGAGAATATACCTCTTGAAATAATATATGAAGATAAGGACATACTTGTTATAAATAAGCAACCAGGCATAATTACCCACCCTATTCATTCCCATACATCAGGTACTATCGTAAATGCTGTACTTTACCATTGTAAAGATTTACAAGGAATAGGTGGAGTATTACGACCAGGCATAGTACACAGACTGGACAAAGATACAAGTGGAGTAATGGTAATAGCTAAAAACGATCTCTCACATCAATCTTTAACGGAACAGTTTAAAGATAGGCTAACAGAAAAACTTTACGTGTGCTTAGTTAAAGGTGTTCCAAAGAAAAAAGAGGGTGATATACAAATAAACATCGCAAGAAATCCTGTTTTACGGGTGAAAATGACAGCAACACAATCAGAGTATGGAAAACCTGCATTGACACACTATAAAGTAATAAGAGAATTTGGTGAAATCGGTGCGGTCGTATTTGCATACCCGAAAACAGGAAGGACTCATCAAATAAGAGTACATATGAAATACATAGGTCACCCTCTTATGGGTGACGAAGTGTACGGTCGGGCTAAAGAGGATGAAATATTTGGTATTAAAAGGCAAATGCTACACGCACTAAGCCTGGCATTTTACCATCCAAGAACAGGACAAAAAATGAAATTTATAGCGAGAATACCTGAAGATTTTAAAAATGCGATAGAAAAAATTCAAAATTACCTATCCCAGTCAATTAATCTTTGAACTTTTTGAAAATATCAAGTATATCCCACAATCTCTTCTTAAAAATCTCAATAACCTTCGGATCAAATTGTTTCCCACTCATATCGTACATATATTCGATCGCTTTATCAACAGGCCATGCAGGTCTATAGCATCTATTGTGCGTTAAAGCCTCGAAAACGTCGGCAACTTGAACAATCCTCGCTTCTGGGGCAATTTCTTCCCCCTTCAATCCATAAGGATAGCCTGTCCCATCCCATCTCTCATGGTGCTGCAAAGCGATGAGTGCACCAAGCTCAAATAACTTTAGACGCGAATTTTTTAAAAGCTCAAAACCTATAAGTGTATGTTCTTTCATGATAGAAAACTCTTGATCGTTTAACTTCCCAGGCTTATTTAAAATATTGTCTGGTATTCCAACCTTTCCAACATCATGTAGTCCAGATGCACCTTTGATCAACGATGAGTCCTTATCGAACCCAAAATCCAAAGCTAATAAATAGCACACTTCCGAAACTCTTTTTACATGATCTCCTGTTTCTTCGGAACGTGTCTCAACAAGATTCGCCAATCGGTAAACAAGCTCATTCTCAATATCCATTAACTGTGTGTAAAGATATGATTGTTTAAGATTCGAAAGCAAAGCTTTTACGTAATCCTTATCGATATCACTAAGCTGCTTAGAAGATTCTATGATAATCCTCACATGCTTACCAAGAATTTCCTCCTCAAATACATATCCAAAAGAAATAATGGATTTTTTCTGATGAATCTTACTTACTTGACTAACTGCCTTGGGAGGAAATATCTTATGATCATTTAAATATATCTGACCTTCTATCTAGATATTTGAGCTTTTCAGTGTTAAGAATGAACGAACTTGAAAGAAGACCTCTATAAGCAGTTCTTCCAAATTCATTTCTTTTGAGCTCTGAATAACATGTTCTATAGAATTAATCGCTTTTTCAAAAGCTACAATATCTTTGTAGGCTTTAAGCAATGAAATAACTGTCAATTTCAATGAAAAATCGTTCATTGACTTTTTCTCTATGTAAGAATTTATATCACAATCTCTTATCAACAATTCTTGTGGAACCTTTTCTGGATTAGCAGTCATAAGTATAATTCTTGTCTTTGTATCATTTACCGTATGCCTTATATGATTTATCACATTTATACCGGAATCTTCCGTTTCCATAACAAGGTCAGTTATCACAAGAGCGTACTTGTTAGGTTCGTAAACATTTTTAAATTCTTGATAGCTATAAACACTTTCAAGCTCTATTGGTTTATTTTCTACGGTTACATTTTTTATAGCATTAGTTATTTGATTGTGTACTGTTTTTGAATCGTCAGCTATTAACACCAGAAATTTGTCCATACTATCAACGTAACCTCCTCACCTTCATCTAGAACCCTTAATAAAATTATATCACTTTTTCAAATTAATCAATAGCAACAATTTCCTTTTCACTTTGTTGCTGCTGCTTATATTTTAAACATTACTTGAAAAAAACAGTACTTATGATAAAATATTAAAGCAAAGGATGGAAAAACATTTGAAAAAATCCTATTATAAGAATCTGGGCGTAGTTCAGTTGGCTAGAACGCCAGAATCGGGATCTGGTGGTCGTGGGTTCAAGTCCCACCGCCCAGACCAGTTTATGGAAGCTTTTTAGCTTCCTTTTATTTTTATTTTTTCTAAGTAGCACTATTGATAATGAAGTGATAACAAATTATAATAAATGTGGCTCGAAGCTGGCGCAGTATTTTTTGAGAGAGGAGATTTTTATGGCCTGAAGTTTAATCTTTTTTGTAAGTATTGTGCTAGTTTTGTGTTATCTTTCATAGCATTTTACGGCATTTCATGGGGGACTTTGTTTAAGCTTTCTGTGAGGGACTTTAAAAGTGTTTTAAAAAACTATGATAAGATCATTAGTCCCATTGGCAAATCGATGTTTCCTGAAGAAAATTTTGAAAAATTTGAGAATACGATATTTGCGTGATAGCTTAAAGCAGGTTCAACAGGGGGCTATTAATGTTACAAAGAGCATAAG
>JBCNVJ010000151.1:0-1591 GCA_039630255.1 Fervidobacterium sp.
AGAAAGCCCAATTTGGAAGTTCACTGTAGGCAACGTACCAGCAGTACCGTTCAATCCAGAACCACCTGATGGTGCGACTGATCAATTCAACAGATTGGTACTCAGATGGGAAAGCTCCAAAGCTGAAAGTTACGATCTGTACATAGGATTTGCTCCAGACAAACTCGATTTACTTGAAGGTGATCTCAAACTAAGCGCCGTGGAACTTTACGATTTACTCTTCGGGACAACATACTACTGGAAAGTTATAGCAAAGAACAGATTCGGTAAGAGCGAAGGACCAATCTGGAAATTTACAACTGGCCAAATTCCAGAAAAACCTGTAGCAGTATATCCAAAAGATGGTGATGAGCAGGTACCACTTGATGTAACACTTAAATGGAAGAGTGAACGAGCAGAGGAATTTGATCTTTTCTTTGGCACAATACTACTTGAACCACTTGGTACTCTTACATCACCAGAGTATACCTTACCAAAATTGCACTATGGAACATGGTACAATTGGAAGGTCATAGCAAGAAACAAATTTGGAGAAATAGAGGGTGAATTCAAGTTTAGAACAAAACTTCCAACAATAGATAATCAAAAATCTCTTGGCGGTACTAAAGCTGATGGTGGTAAGGCCATTGCCAAGACCTCAGATGGCGGTTACATAATCGTTGGTAACACGCAATCCTCAGAGTTACCAGGATTCAAAGGCGAATCCGATATTATTGTGGTTAAATTAAGCAAAAACTTAGACGTTGAGTGGATAAAACTTATCGGTGGGAGCGGTTGGGAAGAGGCATCTGATGTAATAGAAACAAAGAACGGTTACATTGTTTTGGGTTACACGGCCTCCCCAGAAGTTGATGGTCAGAAAGGTAAAGGTGGATGGGATTACCTTGCAGCGATGCTTGATAAATCAGGAAATACGTTGTGGACGAAACTATACGGAGGAACAGGTAACGATTTAGCTTACAAGGTTATTCAAACTTCAGATGGTAATTATCTTATAGCTGGTACAACAAATTCTGTTAACGGAGATACTGGTGGCAATATAGGTACATGGGATGCATGGATAATCAAAATTGATCCAAAAGGTAACTTGTTAGCTGGCAAAACATTTGGTGGTCTTGACAGGGATAAAGCCGTTGATTTAATCGAAGTGGATGATGGATACATCATAGCTGGCGTTACCTATTCACTTGAAGGAGACGTTCCATACAATCATGGAAGCTCCGATATCTGGTTGTTTAAAATAACTAAAGATCTTAAGAAGATAACACTTAACAAAGCATACGGCGGTAGTGATCAAGACGAAATTTCCAAACTACTTAGAACAAGAGACGGAAATCTCCTGCTGATAGGTTATACAACCTCTGTCGATGGTGATGTGCAAAAGAATGCTGGTTATTGGGACTTCTGGATTGTAAAAATTGACATGCAAGGTAACATAATATGGCAAAGAACATATGGTGGAGCTGAAGAAGATGTTGCTTACGGTGCTGCTGAGTTCCTGGATGGTGGATTTATGATAGTTGGACATACACTATCTAAGTTTGAAGATCACAAGGGCGGAGTAGATATACTTGCGATCGATATAGATGAA
>JBCNVJ010000152.1:0-1627 GCA_039630255.1 Fervidobacterium sp.
AACCTTTCAACTGTTTCGTAAGTAACATTTGCCTTTGCCTTCGTTTGAACGATAACATTTGTGATATTATCAATAGCCTTTTGCCCTTCGTTGGCAAGATTCGATACCTTCTGTGCTTCTTCACTTAGTTTTTGAGATGCGTTGGCAACATTTTGAGCACTGGCTGCAACTTCTTCTATTCCACTTGTGAGCTCTTCTATAGCTGCAGAGGCATTGTTGACATTTGTGCCAACATTTTCAACCTGAGCTGTGAGTTCTTCGATGGTAGCACTAACTTCTTCAGACACTGCAGCAACTTGACCTGCTTCTTGTCTGACAGTGCTTGAATCACCTTGAATCTGCTGAGCCATTCCTCTCAAAGCTGTTACCATACTTTCAAGTGTTTTGCCGAGTATACCTATCTCATCGTTGCTATCTACTTTGAATTGCACTGTCAGATCTCCAGCTGATACTCGTTTTGCAACTTCGGTTAGACTGTTGATAGGTTTAACAACATAATTTCTTGATATAACAAAAGCTATCACTGCTGCCAATAAAACAGCAACTGCTATCACAACAGAAAACGTTAAAGTCATGTTGTTTGCTTCTCTCATTAAGTCCTTTTCAAGTACTAAGCTTGCATAAATCCAACCATTTGGTAAACGTTTGTATCCAGTGTACCTTGCTTTTCCATCAAATATATACTTAAAAACGCCACTTTCTGCACCCGACTGCCATTTTTTGAAAAAGTCAGTATCTTTTACATTTCTCCCAACATATTCTTTTATACTGTGTAATATAATTGTACCGTTATTACTTACAACAGCATTAAGATATCCTAATTCTTTACCTTTTTGCAAAAGCTGACTTGCTAATTTCGAGCAATCAAAATCAAGACCAACTACGCCTGTTATTCCTTCATTTGTTTGGACAGTTTTAGCTATAGTTATAACAAGTTGTCCAGTTGAAGCATCTTCATAAGGTTCTGTAATGATTATTTGACCTGCATTTGAAACGGCATCTTTGTACCACGGTCTTGTTCGCGGATCGTAACCTTCTGGTAACTTAGTTTCTGGTATGAGGTACATACGTCCATCTTTTAATCCAACATAGACAAAGAGTGCATTTGGATAACTTTTGATAACCTTATCAAACAGCTTTTTCATCCATTCTTCTTCATTAGATTCGTTTTTAAATACACCCGTTACATTTGCCTCTTTTGACAGTAAATCAACCAACTGTGCATGACCTTGTATAAAATTCCAAAACTCACCTGCACTATTTTCCGCAAGAGATTTCAGATTCTGTTCTGTTTTACTGATAGTCTTGTTTCTAAGCTGAACCACAGCCAACACACCTATACCTACCATAAAGATAATTAACACAATACTAATAAGTGTTATCTTCCAAAAAATGGGAACGTTTTTCATACAAAATCCTCCTTTCTGAATTTTTAGTGGTTTTACCTTTAAAAATAGTTTGCAAACCGTACAATTTTCTTAAGTTGAGTTACGTGATTATTATATCACAATTCACGAAATCAGGCAATTGTAGTTATTTTTTGACTGTCATAAAGTAAGATTTTTTAGAGAATTTTTTCGAGAGGTTTATTTACAAAGTGGATTCTTTTGTAATTTAAGTTATATTT
>JBCNVJ010000153.1:0-17355 GCA_039630255.1 Fervidobacterium sp.
CAGAAAAGCTCTTAAACACGTTAGCTTTTTCTCCAACAATTTGTTTCAGTGGATTTATAAAGGAATCTAAGATTTGTGCCTCACCTATTCCAAGCATCTTAATAGGTGGACGCTCAATTTTTTTTAGATCCTTAACTATAACATAAGGTACGTCGGCGTGTTTTGAGTACAATTTTATTTCTTCATCATCTTTCTCAGAATAAAGCACGTCATCAACATAACTTTGAATGTGAACATTATTTGATCTAAAAAAATCGACAACTTTGTGCGCTGTTTGGAGATCTAATGTTTGTTCAAACACAAAGCCATGATTTGGAATATATACAACCGCTCCGTTATATGAAATTATTGGAAAAATGTCAGCTTTGAAAACATTTTCAAGTAGCTTTTTTGCTGAGATATGCATTCTGCCAGTTGCAAATATCACTTTATCTCCTTTCTTAATTATGTTAGTTATAACTTTCTTTGTTTCTTCAGGAAATTCATTCCTTGAATTAAGAACTGTACCGTCTAAATCAAATACAAAGACCTTCTTCATAACAATACCTCCAAAGTTGAAAAAATTGCTCATCACTTAATTGTTCTGGTCTTGCATCTTGATTAATTGCGCAATTAATAAGCATATTTTCTAACTTTTCCTTAGGTACCATATTTTTGAGATTGTTGTATATTGTCTTTCTTTTTTGACCAAAACAATTAGATACAAATTTCCAATAACTTTTCAATTCTGATAAATTTTTGAAGGGAAGACTTTCTTTTTTGGCTATCTTTATGACAACACTATCGACTTTTGGATTTGGTACAAATGCACCCTTTGGAATATTAAGTACTTTCTCTACATGTGCTACAGTTTGTACAACAACGGATAGAAAACCTCTGTTGGAACTTCCAGGTTGATTGACTAATCTTTCTCCTACTTCTTTTTGTAACATTATATATACGCTTTGAAAATCTGTGAATAACAATTTTTTGAGTATTGGTGCAGTTATGTAATAAGGAATGTTTGATACACATTTATAACCTTTTGGTAAGAAAGACATATCCATTGTCAAAAAGTCCTGGAATATCACCACCACATTTGGAAAAGTGCTTAATCTTTCTTTTAAAACAGGCTCCATACGTCTGTCAATTTCTATAGCAAAAACAGTTGCACCGGTTTTTGCCAGTGCAACTGTTAACGTACCAGCTCCAGCTCCAATTTCTAAAACGTTGTCTTTCTCAGATATGTTAGCGAGCTCAACTATTTTCTCAGCATAAAATTCGCTTGAAAGGAAATTTTGACCTAGTGCCTTTTTCAGATAAAGACCGTACTTTTTCAAATATTCTGCTGTTTTCAGCTATTTCTTCACCCTTTCAACAACTATACCATTCGAATACTCCATTTTTACTATGCCAAAATTGTCTGAAGTTATAGTTATCACAGTACCTTCGTAAGATAAAGTATACTTTCCGTCTGGAAGTCTTTTCATTTCAGCCACACCTGTAGCTTTTTCTGTTTTAGATGGATTAAAAAGTGCTTGTGGAATAATAATGTTCATAACTGGCTGAGGCATTTTTAACATCATCTCAAAATGTGGAATTATAAAATTATTGTCAAGAAGTACCAGGTCAGATGTATTGAAGTTGAAAGTTTTCACAGATGGTGATTTTGGATCGTAATACGCATAAAGGGTTATGGAAGTTCTTCCCATTTTATTTACACCAAGAATTTTGGCTACAATCTCGTTATTTGTTTTAAAAATTGCTTCGTACATATCAAATCGTCCGCTTTTTCCGTACAGTGTTCGAGTTTCGACAACGTACTTTTCACCATATTGAATCTCACTTATACATATCCATCCGTTTTTAGTCCACTGAGTTCTAACTCTTCCAAGCTCCATATTGTCGACTTTTACAACGTACTCTGCTGGGAATAGACAAGTGGTAGTAATTATCATAATGAATATGATGTATGTAATTTTCTTGTTAGGCATGTCAACACCTCCCAAACCTATGTTACCACAAGAAGCTTAAAATTTCATTAGAAAAACTTCAACCCAAAACTTTCTTGACTTCACCATACAGCGGTCCTGCTGTTATCTTTTTAATTTCTACCATTACACTTTTTCCTATCAAATCATCTGATGCTTGAAATGTTACAATTTTGTTTCTTATATCTCTGCCGTAAAAAAGCCCATTTTTCGCTTTTGCCTCAACTATTACTTCAACTTTTTTGTCACGATATGACTCATTTATTTGTCTATTTATCAACTTTTGCAAATTTAACAAATACGACATTCTCCTAACCTTCACCTGGTGTGGTACATCGTCTTTAAAGTATTTCCACGCTACGGTACCTTCTCTCGGTGAATATATTGCAAGGTTCAACCGTTCAAATTTTAACTCCTTAACAAGATTGACGGTTGCTTCGAAATCTTTTTCATCTTCACCTGGGAAGCCAACGATAATGTCACTTGATATGGATGTTTCGGGCACGATCTTTCTGATGTCATTTATGAGCTGTATGTACTCTGCTGCAGTGTATTTTCTATTCATTGCTTTCAAAATCTTATCACTACCATGTTGAACTGGTAAATGTATCGAACGTGCAATTTTTTCACTTTCTTGCATGGCTTTTGGAATTTCAAGTGAAAAGTCCGTTGGATAAGAAGTCAAAAACCATAAGCGTTTCACATCTTCAATTTTTGAAGCTTCTAATAAAAGCTTAGCAAGCGAAGATCCATCTTTTAGGTCCTTCCCATAAGCGTCTACATTTTGTCCAAGAAATGTAAATTCTCTATATCCTTGCTGTGCAAGTGCCCTTACTTCCTTTAGCACATCTTCCATCGTTCTTGATTTTTCTCTTCCTCTTGTGTAAGGAACAATACAATATGTGCAAAATCTATCACAACCGTAAATTATCGTTATCCAAGCATGGTGATTTGAGTTACGCGTATGGACTTTGCTATATTCAATATCTTCCAAAGTGTCTTCTAAGTAAATAAGTTGATTGCCATTTTTCGCATTTTGAACTGCTTCTGGTACTTTTGTAAGAGCACGTGTACCTACAACAAAAGAAACACCTCTTTTAAAGAGATTTTCTTTTTCTTTTTCCGCAACACAACCCATTATACCTATCTTTTTGTTCTTCTTTTTGAGTTTGCCTATGTGACTGTAAACCTTTTCCTCTGATTTCTTTCTCACAGCGCATGTGTTTAAAATAACAATATCTGCTTCATCTTCATTCTCTACCAATTCTATTCCTGTATCCAATAACAACTGTCTAACGATTTCTGTATCGTTTTCATTCATTTGACAGCCATATGTGAATATGTGTACCTTCATGCAATTCCTCCCGTAAAAGCGTAAACCTATTCGTGTCCATCTATTTTACAACAAATTTTGTATAAATTCAATAACGACTTCTATAGCCTTTTCGTTATAACCACCCTTCGGTATTATTATGTCTGCGTGTTTTTTTGTGGGTTCAACATATGCATCGTGCATAGGCTTGACAGTATTCAAATAATGTTGTATTACAGATTCAATGCTTCTTCCCCTTTCGAATATATCCCTTTGTAGTCTTCTTATAAATCTTTCATCACCCTCAGTATCGACATATATCTTCAAATCGGCCAAAGCTCTCAGTTCATCATAATACAACGCAAATATACCTTCTATGAGCAATATGGGTTTTGGATCTATCTTCGTTACTTTGTTCAACCTTGTGTATTGAGCAAAATCATATTCTGGTAACTCTATACTTCTTCCTGACAAAAGCTCTTTTACATGCTTTACAATAAGCGTATGCTCGATCATATCGGGGTGATCGTAATTATATCTTTTTCGTTCCTCAAGAGGAATATGTGACATATCTTTATAGTAGTTATCCATCGGTAACATAACACATCTGTCGTTACCTATACCCTCCATGATCCTCTTTGTAACTGTAGTTTTACCTGAACCAGTTCCACCACCTATAAGAATTATGTACATCAAAATACCCTCCAGTTTTATTTAGAAAATTTCTTTTTAACAAGAGCAATAGCTGCTATCAGCGATACACCTCTTTCAACTGCATCAATAACATTTCCGTAAGAAATCTGCATGGAAAAATTTTTTGAAAGCTCGGTGATTTTGTTTTCCAACTTTTTCGCAAACCATTCTGAGACGCCTTCACCGTAAAGTGTTATTTCTTTTAGACTCAACAACATACCTATATTTCCAAGAACATAAGCCAAGGAATCTATAACTGGACTGTACAATTCAAAAGCTGACTTTTCATCTTCTTTATAAAGATTCCTTACTTGTTTTATGTAACTCCAGTATTGTTCTTCATTTTCTATGAAATCAATAAAATTAAGCTCGCCGTTAATAAATCTTTTAACAACAACGTAATCAGATGCAACTGTTTCAAGACAACCCAACGAACCACAATAACATTTTTCTTGTCCACCGTAATATATATGTCCAAGCGGTATGTTTTTAAATTCATCTCTCGTGAAAAGTGCATGGTATTCATAATAACACGCACCTATACCTGTCCCATAATTAAGAATGAAAACTTTATCCTTTCCTGTTGTTTTTGACTCATAGGCTGCAATTGCCTCAACATCGGAGATTATAACGTAAGGAACTCCTATATTTCTCAACCTTAAAGCCTTAATAGGGTCGAATTTATTCAATTTCAATATATTTGAATAGACCTTATCATCTACCACCGTACCAGAAAATGCAATCCCAATACTATCGTAGTCATAGAATTTTTCTATTGTTTTTCTTAGTATCTCAGATATTTTCTCATCAGACAGGTCTTCTTTTCTTACTCTATACTCTGAACGTTCAAGTTCTTCACCTTGAGCATTATAAAGTACTGCGCGTATTTTTTCCCTGCCAACATTCACCGCCAAGATTTTCCAAGCATTTTTCGATAATAAAAGAAACTGAGGGGGCTTACCAAGGGTTGTCTCCCCCTCTTCGATTTGGATATAATTTCTTAGCTTTTCTAAAAGATACGTCATCGTTGAGGGTGTAACGTCAATGATATTTTCAAGTTCTTTCCTTCTAATCTTCTTATTTCTTAAAATATGGAGTATAATCTTTGCTTCGTTTTTCAATCTTTGGTTCTCTCCATTCCTTTATTATATATTATTATTATTATTTAACTTGACAGCTAGTGTACCAAGGATTTTATAACTTCGAGATATCGCCTCACATTCGCGGTTGATAAATAAGTTTTTCTAACTTTTTCTTTCGCATTGATTCCCATGCTTATCAACAGATCTTTATTACTGATGAGTTCACACACAGCACTTGCTAACTCATCAACATTTCTTCTTAGAAAGCCATTTATTCCATCATCTATTTGTATTTTAACACCACCGACAGGTCTTGCAACAACTGGATGTTGCTTCCACATCATTTCACTTACAACAAGTCCAAATCCTTCTCTTGTAGCCGTGTGTAATCCTATGGTGGATAATCTCTGAATTGCATTAACTTCAACATGGCCTACACCTTTAAGATCGGTTAAGAAGATTATGTCTTTATCCTTTCCCGCATATCTGAGTACATCTTCAAAGAAAATCCAACCTTCTGGATCATCTTTTGCCATCGCAGAAACTATTGCAAGTTGTACATCATAACTTTCTTTGACTTTTCTATAAACGTCTATAGATGAAAATAGGTCTTTCCATGGATCGAAACGTGCGACAACAGTTATAAGTGGTTTGTTAACATCAATACTATACCTCTTAGCTACATGGAATATTTCTTCTTCAGACAATTCTCTGTTTTTTGGACTCAGAGGATCAATACTTGGTGGGAATTCTACAGCAATTTTATCAAACGGAGGTCTAACGTAGTCCATTATGTGAAAAAGAGCTTTTTGATACATTGACATTTTTGATGTTAGCTTATTCCAAACCTCCAAATTTGGTGTGCTTGTATCTATATGGCACCTCCAAATATACTTTGCTTTACCTTTCAAGTAAAGCGGAATATAAGCTGGTTGTGGATCATGAATTATCACAACATCTGCATCAATATTCAATTTTTCAGCGTTTTGCTTGTTAACTCTTTCATACAAGTCCCATTCTTCCTGTGTAATTTCAACTTCTGCTCCCTGCAAAGCATTATGAAACTTCTTAGTCACGTTGAAAAATTCCATCGGTGCTTCTAAAACTTCCCACCATGCATCAACACCAGCATCACGCATCAAAGGCACAATTGTCATTAGAAGCTCCGCTACACCACCACCATATGCTGTAGCATTTACGTGGACAACTTTTAAACCTCTTAGCTCCTTTCCGAGCTCAAACACACGTTCAACATCTTCTTGTGCAAAAGCTGTGTAATCGCTTAACTTTTTCACAGGCAGTTCAACAGTCATCACATCATCCTCCCATTCTCCAGAATTTTGTTTGCCAGTTTAATTCATAAATAAATCATTTGGAAAGCTCAACGTTAGTTCCATATTATGTTCGAAATTCGAATATTATTTTCCCGAATATTTTACAATAGCATAAGTTCACATATCTAACTTGAAATTAGACAAAAAATACAAAATAATATGCTATATCTTCCCTTATAGAATCAATATTTCGCATAGCTTTTCAAATCTTTATTTTGATTAATTAATCGAAATTTTGAGCTTTTCGCAAATCCATGATATATTGTTTTTGAATTTCGAAATAATCCATTCTTAAATTTGGGAGGTGTACGTATGAGAAAAGTTGTATTGTTTGCACTGTTGTTAGTTCTATCCGTGGTAGCGTTTTCGAGAGTAACCATCACAATGACAGCTGGTGCGGTAGGTAAGGAACTTGAGGTTCTGTACGCGCAACTTGACAGGTTTATGAAGGCAAATCCTGATATCAAAGTATCGGTTATGCCTATGCCAAACTCATCAACAGAAAGACACGATCTTTACGTAACTTACCTTGCATCAGGAGAAAAAGAACCAACAGTACTAATGCTTGATGTCATATGGCCAGCGGAATTTGCACCTTACCTTGAAGACTTAAGTGCAGACAAATCCTATTTTGAACTTGACAAGTTCTTACCAGGAACTGTGAAAGCTGCAACAGTTGGCGGCAAAATTGTAGCAATTCCTTGGTTTACAGATGCTGGACTTCTTTATTATCGAAAAGACCTTCTTGAGAAATATGGTTTTAAAAATCCTCCAAAAACGTGGGATGAACTTGTCAAGATTGCAAAAACAATCACAGCCAAAGAAAAGAACATTGTTGGTTTTGTTTGGCAAGGTGCAAGATACGAAGGTCTGGTTTGTGACTTCATGGAGTATTTAATCTCGTTTGGTGGAGATGTACTTGATGATGCAGGTAATGTTATAATTAATAGCCCTGCTGCCGTTAAAGCATTGCAATTCATGGTTGATCTCATCTACAAAGAGAAGATTTCCCCACAAGCTGTAACAACTTACATGGAGGAAGAAGCGAGACGAAAATTCCAAAATGGAGAAGCAGTCTTTATGAGAAATTGGCCATATGCTTGGTCACTTTTGAATAATCCAAAAGAATCTAAGGTTGCTGGTAAAGTTGGAGTTGCTCCTCTTCCAGCAGGTCCATCTGGTAAATCAGCTGCTACACTCGGTGGATGGATGCTTGGCATAAATAAGAACGCAACAGAAGAAGAAAAAGCAGCGGCCAAAAAGCTTGTAAAGTTCTTAACAAGCTATGATGAACAACTTTACAAAGCAATCAACGCAGGTCAGAACCCAACAATGATGGATGTGTACAAGAATCCAGAGCTCAAAAAGGCAGCGCCTTTTATGGTTGAGCTCTACGGAATGTTTATAAATGCAGCACCGAGACCAAGAACAGCAAAGTACAGTGAAATCTCTGATGTTATTCAAAAATACACACACGCAGCTTTAACACAACAAATGTCACCTCAAAAAGCAATTGAAGAGATGGCAAAAGAACTTAATAAGGTACTTGGTAAATAAACAGTACTAAGTCTAGTGTCTTTTTTGCCGGGGACTATATGTCCCCGGCTTTCGTAAAATATTCCAAACTGCCTTAGTCCTGGAGGTGAAGAGTTTGAGAATTAAGACAAAAGAAACGGTTGTAGCCTGGTGGATGATCTTACCAGCTATTATTGTTATATCTGTCATTGCATTCTTTCCACTTTTTAAGACTTTTTATGATAGCTTTTACGAATTTGGATTAAGACCAGACATTCAAAGAAAATTTGTTGGTGTGAAAAATTACATAGACTTGTTTAAAGATGAAAGGTTCATCGCAGCGTTGAATAATACAGTTTTTTTCACTATTGTATCAGTGGCCTTGGAAACCGTTTTTGGATTAATTATAGCACTCATAGTTAATCAGCCGTTTCGATTTCGAGGCATGGTAAGAGCAGCTATGCTTATACCTTGGGCGATACCAACTGCAATATCTTCACAAATGTGGAAATGGATGTTCAATGACCAAGGTGGTATCATGACAAAATTACTCGAAACTTTACATGTGATTGAACCAGGTGTACCTGTACTTGGTACACCGAAAACAGCAATGTGGGCAATCATTACTGTAGATGTGTGGAAAACAACACCGTTCATGGCACTCTTGATCTTAGCAGGATTGCAACTTATACCAGAAGAATTGTATGAAGCTGCAAGAATAGATGGAGCAAATTTGTGGCAGCGTTTTACAAAGATAACCTTACCTATGCTAAGGTCAACCATTGCTGTAGCTCTTATCTTTAGAACACTCGATGCGCTGAGAGTTTTTGACGTTGTCTTTATAATGACCCGCGGAAGTGTAAATACGGAAACTCTTGCCGTTTATAACAGAGTACTTTTGATGGATAGAGCATTCACTGGTTCATGGTTTGGATATGGTTCCTCGCTTTCAGTGGTTATATTCATTTTGATTTCAATATTTGCGATTATTTATATAAAATCTTTGAAACTTAAGTTAGATTGATAAATGGGGTGAAACTAATGTCGACAAAGACCAGAAAAATTATATACAATATTGTATTAACTTTTTCCGTAATTTTCGTGCTTTTATGGTGTATCTTTCCATTCTATTGGGCTATTGTTTCTTCGCTAAAACCAAATATAGAACTGTTTGAATCAAATCCTACGTTGGTACCAAGAAATCCAACTTTTTCAAACTACGTGAAAGTCTTCCAAGAGAGACCGTTCCATGTTAATATACTCAACAGTGTAATTGTTTCCGGAGTGACAACGATCTTGACACTTATTTTTGGTTCATTTGCTGGATATGCTATTGCAAGATTGCACATGAAAGGTAAGGCAATTGTAATGGCACTTATACTTTCTGTAAGTATGTTTCCACAAATTTCTATTCTTGGTTCTTTGTTTGTAATTTTAAGAAAGTTGGGATTTATAAATACTTATCAGGGACTTATAATTCCCTACGTTGCAATTACGTTACCTTTAACTACATGGATTCTCCAAAACTTTTTCCGTGACTTGCCGAAAGAAATAGAAGAAGCTGCCGCTATTGATGGATGCTCAAGACTAAGGACGCTCTTTCAAATAGTTTTTCCTATGTCAGCTCCAGGACTTGTAGCAACAGGTTTGTTAACATTTATCAGTGCTTGGAACGAGTTTTTATTTGCTTTTACTTTTATGCAGAAGCCTGATTATTATACAGTTCCAGTTGCTATAGCAATGTTTGCTGGTAGAAGTCAGTATGAACAACCTTGGGGACAGCTTATGGCAGCAGCAGTTATCGTAACAGTACCACTTGTTACACTCGTTTTGATTTTCCAAAACAGAATCATAGCTGGTTTAAGCTCAGGTGCAGTGAAGGGATAAATGCTTCGGCATAAGGAGTGTTGGAATTTGGTATTGTTTGTGGGAGAATTACTCGCTGATTTGATTACAGAAGATAAATTTGAGAATGCCGAAAATTATTTGCTAAGGATAGGAGGTTCACCTGGTAATATCGCAAAATATCTTTCTCAACTTGGTATTCCAACAAGAATTCTTTCCCGCGTCGGAGAAGATATAATTGGTTATAAGATAGTTTCAAGTTTAAAACGTTGTGGTGTTGATGTAAAATACGTACAATTTGATAAGTATTTTGGAACTAGCCTTGTTTTCGTCCAAAAAACACAAGAAAGTCCTGATTTCTTTGTTATAAGAGGTGCTGATAGGTTTTTGAATCTTTCAACTGAGGATATATTTGATGATGTTAAACTAATGCACATCAGTTGCTGGCCTCTTTCGTTTGAGATAAGTTTCAGACAATTGAGGAAAATTATGGAACACGCCAAAATGCACGGAATTGAAATATCTTTTGATCCAAATTGTCGTGATAAACTATTTGATTGTAGAAGGATTGTATTAGATAGAGTCAAAGAAGTGCTTAGTTTATCATCTTATTCGAAGCCGTCCTTAGACGATGCAACAGCAATTTTTGGTGAAGTAAATTATTCAATAGAAGAAAGTGCAAAATTCTATATTGAACAATTTCACGAACACGGCGTCAAACACGTAGTTCTAACGGCTGGTAAATACGGAGCGTTTGTGTCATCTACAGAAAGCAACGGAATCGTGCACATACCAAGTGATGCCAAAACAGTTGTCGATTCAACTGGAGCAGGTGATGGTTTTTGGGCTGGTATTTACTATGGTATACTATCCGGTAGAAATTTTGTCAATGCATGCAAACTTGGAAGTAAAATAGCTGCTTATATCCTTGGCTTTACTGGTGCTGATGTAACTATCAATAAGAAGATTTTGGAGGAAAGATTATGAGCGAGTTTAGTATTAAGAAAGTAGCTTTTTTCAATCCCCAAGGAAACTTTGATAGAAATGACAGTCATCTAACAGAGCACCCTGATTTTGGTGGTCAACTTGTTTATGTAAAAGAAATAGCTAAGGCAATGGCTACTAAAGGTATTGAAGTAGATATCATAACAAGGCAAATAGTAGATGAAGACTGGCCAGAATTCTCAGAACCTTTCGACTATTATCCTGATACTCCAAATCTCAGAATAATTCGTATACCATTTGGTGGCGAAAAGTTCCTCCGAAAAGAAGACTTGTGGTCTCATCTTCCAGATTATGTCGACGGTATAGTAAGATTTTATAAGCAAGAGGGAGATTTTCCAGATTTTGTGACTACACACTATGGAGATGGTGGCATAAGCGGTGTAATATTTTTGGCTAAAACAGGTGTACCTTTCTCTTTTACAGCACATTCACTTGGAGCTTGGAAACTTGAAAAGCTAATGAAAAGCGGTGCTGCTGCAGATGAAGTTGAGAAAAAATACAGATTTTCAGTGAGAATACTTGCAGAGAATTTGTCTATCAAATACTCTTCGTTCGTTGTTTGTAGTACTTCTCAAGAAAGATATGAACAATACTCCCATAAGCTATATAACTCAGATCCTTACAGCGAAAAATTTAAGGTCATTTCTCCTGGAATTAACCACAAAATTTTTACAACAGAGCGCCAAGAACACGATATACTAATAGAAAAGTATCTGAATCAAATGTTGTCCAGAACATCTCTGAAAAGGCAGAGACTTCCATTCATATTAATGTCAAGCAGAATTGACAAGAAGAAAAATCACATATCCGTTGTTAAAGCCTTTATGAGTGATGAAAGGTTAAAAAAGTCGTCTAATCTTGTTATTGTTGTACGCGGTGTTGACGATGTTGAAAAATATGTGAAAACCCATTACAATGAAGAAGCACTAATATTGGCGGAAATATTGGAACAAATTAGAGACGAAATTAACAAAAGTGTGTTTTTTTTGAATATAACAGATCAAAAAAGTTTAGCAGCTTTATACCGTATTGCAGCAACTCGGGGTTCTGTATTTGTTTTACCGGCTATTTACGAACCTTTTGGACTTGCCATTGTTGAGGCTGCTGCTTGTGGACTTAAGATAGTAGCAACAAAGAATGGAGGACCATCTGAGATTATATCTAATGGCGAGGGTTTATTAATAGATCCTGAAGATTTGGAAGATATATCAAGTAAGCTCTTTGTCTGCTTGGAGCAATTCGATAATGCAAAGTCTCTTATGTTAGCAAAAAAGTATTCATGGGAACAGACTGCACAAGCCTACATTGAAAACATTCAACATGCAATTAACAATAAAGTTACCTTTCAAAAAGAAGATTTGCAAAACGATATAGAAATTTTTAAGAATGCGTTGAGGCAAACTTGTGATTTTTAATTTATGGTGAACTTTACAGAGAGTTACATTATCTATTTAGATCATATCCCTCATTAGACTGAGGGATATGTTTATGTTTTATTATACAGTTGAATAATTTTGCTAAGGTGTTATAATTTCAGTGAATTGAAAAGTTATTCGCCAACTTTTTCAGAGAGGTGAGCGCGTTGAAGCTGGGAAGATTACTTGAAGCCATTGAAAGATTTATCGTTAAGATAAATTTGCCAGAAGAACTAAAAAATGCAGAAGTTAAGTTTATATCAAACAACTCTAATAAACTTTCAGATGCTTCCATTTTTATATGTAGAAAAGGTACTAAATTTGATTCTCACACTATTGCTGAGAAACTATATTCGGAAGGAAATGTATTGGCGTTTGTAACTGAAAGAGAAATAAACGAAAAGTTACCTTATGTACAGGTGTACGATAGTCGATTAGCAGAAGCGTACATAGCTGCAGAATTCTATGAACATCCGTACAAATATTTGATAACCTTCGGTGTTACAGGTACAAACGGAAAGACAACCTGTGCTCATTTATTTCATCATATTATGCAACAATTTGGATTAACTGGGAGTCTCTCAGGTACTGTTATGAACGATATTCTTGGTGATAAGTTTTATATTCATAACACAACACCAGATGCTGTAACTATCTTAGATAACATGGCAAAAACTTATAAAAATGGTGGTAGTTATTACTCTATGGAAGTTTCTTCTCATTCTCTTGATCAGGGTAGAGTTGAGACTGTGCAATTTGATATAGCTGGACTGACTAACATTACAAGAGATCATTTAGATTACCATCCAACCTTTGAACACTACGTAAATTCAAAACTTCATATCTTTGATCTTTTGAAAAAAGATGGTGTAGCGATTGTAAATTCAGATTATCTCCATTATTTGAATGGTAGAAAAGTTCCGAGATTAGTAACTTACGGAACAGTTGATGATTCGACTTACAAAATCTCAAACATTACAACTGGATGGAACGGTACAACGTTTATGTTGCATACTCCACATGGAACAAGAAAAGTTTATACACAGATGATAGGTGAATATAATGCATTTAATGTAACACTTGTTCTAGCTGGGCTTGTTGAAATTGGATACGAACTTGACGAAGTAATAAGTTACATATCAACTTTTCGAGGTGTTGAAGGTAGGTTCGAACCTATACCCGAAGCAAGAAGACTTGGTATAGAAGTTGTGATCGACTTTGCTCACTCACCAGATGCACTTGAGAAGGTTATAAAAAGCGCCAGGAAAATTGCGAAAGGTAGGTTAATTGTTGTTTACGGTGCTGGCGGACAGGCAGACAAGGGTAAAAGGCCGATGATGGCAGAAGTTGTGACACAGCTGGCAGATATAGCTATACTCACAACCGATGATCCAAGAGGCGAGGATCCTGAAGAAATTATACAAGAGGTGGAGAAAGGAATCAAACCGAATTCGTTATCTTTAACTGTTCTTGACAGAAAAGAAGCGATTGATACAGCAATAACTTTGGCAACAAGAGGAGATGTTGTACTTATAACCGGTCGAGGGCATGAACCTTATCAAGTTTTCTCGGAAACATTGAAAATTCCATTCAAAGATAGAGATGTTGCCTTAGATATAATCTTTTCAAAAATAAATAAGAACCATTCTTCAAAAGACTAAAGGAAAAATTGGAAAGAGTGTGATGAAGATGGCATTGAAACTCACGGATTTGTTTGGTCATAGGTTTGTCGTAGATTCAAGGGAAGTTAAACCAGGTGATGTATTCGTAGCTATCAAAGGAAATCGTGTCGATGGTCATGATTTTTCAAAACAAGCCATCGAGAATGGTGCATTTGCTGTACTTGTGGAAAGAAATGTTGGTGTGGAAAATCAAATAATTGTGCCCAACACCGTGGAATTCTTAAATGAATTAGCAGGAAAGATAGTTCAAAACGCAAATGGAAAGATAATAGGTATAACAGGTTCTAACGGAAAGACTACAACAAAAGAAATAGTTGCAAACGTGCTTAATGCTGAAATTCCTACTTTTAGGAATGAAGGTAATTTGAATTCTGAGATAGGACTACCCCTTTGTATTATTAATTCTTACAAGGGGGAAAAGATATTGGTACTTGAAATGGCTCAACGAAATGTTGGAGATATTCAGTATCTATGTAAATACTTTCCACCTGACATAGGTGTCTTATTGAACGTTGGAAGTGCGCACATTGGTGTTACTGGAAGCATTATGGAGATTTTCAAAGGTAAATGGCAAATTGTTGAAAATTCAAAAAGAGCACTTGTAAATTATGACGATGAGAGAATGAGATGTAAAAAATGCAGATATTTTGGCATCACCGGTGGAGATTATGTGTTCAAAAGCAGGGAATACAATGGGAAAGCAACATTGCTGACGTTCAAATATGAAAACCAAGAATACTACTATCAATTACCAGGTTATTGGACGAAACCAATGGCGCTATCTGTTCTTGTTGCATTTGGAATTGCCGATATGCTTGATATTATATTTAACCCAAAAGACCTTGTTAAATTTAAACCGCTGAGGGGAAGGTTCAATGTACACAAGATTAATAACGGATTTTTGATCGATGATACGTATAATGCGAGTTTTGAGTCGTTCAAGGTAGGTATAGAAGAAATCTTAGAAAATTTCCCAAACCCAAGGTATGCAGTTGTTGGAGCGATGAAAGAACTTGGTGAATATTCAAAGCACTATCACACAGAGCTCTCTAAGTTACTTGAAAATCTTGAAGGAGTTATTGTTTACGATAAAGAGGAAGAGTCTAAAGATATTAACTCTAATAACGTTATTTTCAGAAGTGCTGAAAGCACAGAGATAGTGAATTTTTTAAAAGAAAAAATCCTTAAAAAACATTTTGATGGAACTATATACTTAAAAGCTTCGCGTGCTGTGGGACTTGATAAAGTGGTTGACGAAATATTGTCAAGCTAAATAATTAAAGGAGGAAAAATTAATGAATATTTACAGTGCTATAGTATTATTCTTGGAATTTTTGGCAGGGATAATGATCTTCCCAAAGTTCATTGCATACATGAAAAAGCTAAAACTTGGACAATACATTAGACAAGAAGGTCCAGATCTACATAATTACAAAGAAGGTACACCAACTGCTGGTGGGGTAGTTTTTATAACCTTATCAGTACTTGGTGGAATCTTCCTAAGGTTGCCTTTGGAACTTTTACTTACGTTGGTATTTTATGGATTTATAGGTTTTCTAGACGATTTTGTTAGCATTGTAAAAAAGCGTTCACTTGGTTTAAAAGCCTGGCAAAAGCTATTTTTACAATTTGGATTTTCTTTATGGATCGCTTACACGCTGCTTCAGTACAGGGAAAGTGTTATCTTTGGCCTGCCAGTTCCAAAGTGGTTTTTCTACATTTTTGTAATGCTTCTCATATCTGGTTATTCAAATGCGACAAACTTAACAGATGGAATAGACGGATTAGCCGGTTGGGTTTTTGTAGCCAGTATGTTTCCATTTGTATTTTTTGCCCGAGGAGAAGTTGATTATAAGGCTATATTTGCGATAATAATGCCTGTTCTCGCCTTCTTGGTGTATAACACAAGACCAGCAAAAGTGTTCATGGGAGATACTGGCTCATTAGCGCTCGGAGCCTACATTTCAACGTACGCGCTTATGAAAGGACAAGAGCTTGCGTTGATTTTCTTTACTCCTATCTTTTTGTTTGAAACAATTAGTGTCATCTTACAAGTTGGCTCATTTAAACTACGAGGTAAAAGAATCTTTAAGATGGCACCTGTACATCATCATTTCGAATTACTTGGTTGGAAGGAAGAAAAGATTGTTGGTGTGTTCACCGCTTGGAATATAGCAATATCCTTGTTTTACATATCTTTGTTTTTAAAACAATAGAAAACATAAAATTCGGAGGAAATGCTGTTGACAAATATTGGCACAACAACTTTTTTAGTACTGATATTCAGTCTACTCTTAAGTATAATCTCAAAGAAAACGGGTTTCTTAGTTGAACATCCTAACGGTAGAAAAAATCACAAAAAGCCTGTACCATTGATTGGTGGAACAATTCTGTTTCTCACATTACTTGCAGCCTCAAAGGTGGGAATTTACAATACTGAAATCCTTTTAGACCCCATCTTCTACCTGATTTTCATAATTGGTTTAATAGATGATCTATATGAGATACCTTACTATACGAAATTGATACTTCAAATCGTAGCAGCTACAGTATTTGTTCTTACAAGTCATACTTATTTGTTTTTCGGAAATCAACTAATTGACAAACTATTTTCAATATTCTTTTTCGTTGTAATTTTAAATGCGTTCAATTTAGTAGATGGGATAAATGGTCTTTTACTTGGGGTATCCATCATCTACTCAGTCGCAAATTTTGATTTTACATTGTCGTTTACTCTTTTTCTTTTACTCATTCTTAATCTAAAGGAATATTTGTTTATGGGAGATTCTGGAGCATTTTTGGTTGCATATTTAATTTTTAAAAGACAAAATATTTCGTACAATTTTATCCAGTTTTTGGTTTATTATGGTTATCCATTGTACGAAATAACCTCCTCTTTTATGAGGAGGCTGCTATTTGGAAAGAACCCATTTAAAGCAGATAGGTATCATTTACATCATATTGGTGTTGAAAAATTTGGATTAACAAGCTTTTTAACCTGTGCGTATCTGTTAACTGGTGGTTTTTCTTTTCTTTCAACCAAGAAATTCGGCTTCGTAATTTACCTTTTCATTTGTGTTATACTCTTCACTTTTCAAATTGTCAACATCAGACGTCTTGAAAATTTCCAGGGCGTGCTTAAGAGAGATAATAGCAACCTCGAGTTGTGAATCATCGGGTTCTGCTGTGGTAAGTCTTTGTAAAATCAAACCTGGGGCTGCTAAGAACAAAAGCTTTGGATATTTGTCAAAAATCTTCAACAGCTCGTATGATACCCCGGCAATTATGGGTAAGACAAATATCCTTAAAAGTATTCTTTTTAACATGTTAAGTGGTCCAAGTAAACCAAACAAACTGTGGATAATTATTGCAATTATAAGAAAAATCATTACAAAGTTCGTACCACAACGAGGATGAATTGTAGAATACTTCCTTGCATTTTCAACAGTTAATTCCTCACCATGTTCATATACATGAACTGCTTTGTGTTCAGCCCCGTGAT
>JBCNVJ010000154.1:0-3455 GCA_039630255.1 Fervidobacterium sp.
AATAAACATAAAAGATTATATCACGAACACTGTCAATTTTGTCCTTGATATCATTTTTGATATAATTTAGAGTGATTTTCAAGAATATTTATTAATGACTCAAAATAAAGGATTTTGAGAATTATCTTCTAATTTGGAGAAAAATTATCTATTTTCGCTACTTTGCAAGGATGATTTTTCTGGTAGAATATTCAATGTGGAGTAAAATAGTCTATTTTTTGATTTTTGTTGTATTTCTCTTTCTAAGGTTTTAAACAAAATCCTTTAAAGGAGGGGTTTTTTATGAATTTTTCAGTTTTTCTTGTGAGTTTTTTCACTTGGATTTTACTTACAGGGTCATTTGATTGGCAGGAGATTATCGTAGGCTTAGTTGTTTCATTTTTCATATCTATTATCTTCAAGAGGTACTATCGGATAAGTTTTGGAAGGAATTTTTTAATAGGTTTATTTAAGTTCTTGTTTGTATATGTTCCAGTTTTTACTTGGGAGATGTTGAAAGCGAATGTTGACGTAGCTTCGAGATTGTGGTCGAATAAAGGAAATGTTAGACCTGGGTTTGTTAAAGTGAAAACAGAATTGAAAGGTGATGTTGAAAAGTTACTGCTTGCAAATTCTATTACTTTAACTCCCGGAACGATTACAATGGATATCGTCGGAGATGAGTTGTATGTTCACCGGATTGATGTCGCCGGTGTAGATAATGAATCTAAGAAAGTTTTTTACGGTCGTTTTGAAAAGATACTCAAGGGGGTGTGCAAATGAGTGGTTCAGTCCTAATTGATCTGATCGTATTTGGACTTACAGGATTTGGTATCTTTTTCTCGCTTGTTAGGTTTTTACTCGGCCCATCAACGTTTGAGCGGCTGGTAGCTGTTGATATGATGAATGTAATGTTTATAGGTGTTATTGTTATTATTTCTTACAGTTTTAAGAATAGTATGTACATGGATATAGCTATTCTATACGGACTTCTTGCTTTCATAGAGACTGTTGTTTTTGCAAGATATCTGGAAAGTAAGGCTGGCAAGAAAAAGTGCGGTGATGAGAAATGATTGGAATGATTAGAGAGATGTTTGGTTATTCACTTATCGGACTTGGAGCTTTATTTTATTTCTTCGCTGGACTCGGTTTGTTAAGAATGCCGGATATTTACACTAAATTGCAAGCTTCTACAAAGGCAACAACACTTGGTACTTTCTCCATTGCCCTTGGTATTGGTATACTCGATTTCTCGTTTCTTGGGAAAGCTCTTCTTGTCATAATTTTCGTTGCGTTGACTAATCCAGTTGCTGCGTCGCTCATGATTAGAGCAGCTTATAAAAATAACGCACCAAAATGTAAGGAAACTGTTGTAGATGAACTTTCTGAGCAATATCAAGGTGGTGAGGAAAAATGAATAATGTTTTGGATTTTTTGAAAGATGTTTTTACTAACTTTAATAAGCTTTACTATTTCTTAGTGGGCGGGTTGATGATCGTGTTTGCAATATTTTCAGTCGAAGCTAAAAAGATAATCGATGCACTTATAGGACTTTCGGCAGTGAGTTTGTTGTCAGTTTTGATTTTTATCATGTTAAAAGCTCCAGATGTTGCTATAACAGAAGCTGCGGTTGGTTCAGGCCTTGCCACCGCTGTTATGCTTTTTGCACTATGGAAAATAGAGGCAGGTGAAAAGAAATGAGAAGAATCTGGGCAATTTTGATTGTTATAGCTTTTCTGTACTTTTTCTTTAAAGATGTTTTACCAGCTCTCCCTGAATTTGGTAAGGTGGACTTATTTACAAGGGTATCGTTTGATATAATCAGTAAATCTACAAAAGGTAAATATGAACCCATTGAATTCAAAAAGTCATCGAATCGTGAAGAAGGTAGTGCTAATGTTGTGACTTCAATTGTTGTTAATTACAGATCGTTTGACACGCTTGGTGAGGTTACAGTTCTTTTCACTGCTGCTATAGGCGTGGGAATCCTTAGTTCTGCTTTAAGAAAAAGAAGGTTTATTGAGCTTGAAGAACATTTTGTTTTGAAGATTACTTCTGGGGTTATTCTTCCACTCGTATTGCTGTTCGGTACTTACATTTTCATACACGGTCATCTTACACCCGGTGGTGGTTTTCCAGGTGGCACTGTGATTGCCCTTGGTATTTTATTTATGCTGATTTCAAATAGTCAGTTTAGAGTGACTGACGCTTCAAAACATGTAGAACAAATTTCAGGTGTTGGATATGTGATTTTAGGATTGATTGGTATGGCTTTGTCTGGGATATTCTTGACAAATTTCTTACCAACAGGTGTCATCGGAGATTTGTTTAGTGCTGGTGTCGTTCCAATTGTATACGTATTGATCGGTTTCAAAGTTGGCGCTGAGTTGTCGAGTATTGTCTTTGAAATGAAGGAGGGATGAGGTATGGTATACTATGTAGCATTTATAATCATAGGAATAGGGCTTTATGGCATCGTTTCTCAGAAAAACCTTTTCAAGCAACTCATTTCTCTTTCATTGATAGATACAGGTGTCAATATGTTTATTGTTGCCCTTGGTTATGTTGATAACATGGAAGCACCAATTTATTCAACAATAACTCCAACTGCCAATTTTGTTGACCCACTTCCACAGGCACTTGTGCTCACTGCTATAGTCATAGGTGTAGGAATTCTTGCACTCGGTGCTATGTTGTTGATCCATTTGAACGAAGACTACGGTTCTGTAGAATTGGATGAGATTCGTGCGGCAAAGGAAGTGATAGAATGAGTGCATTATTAGTTGCTGTACCGTTATCATTTGCATTTGCAAGCATTCCAAACAAAAAGTTGGGAAATTACTTGTTATCTTTTGTAAGTTTGTTTAATGTAGTTTTTACGTTACTCTTTGTAAAACCTAACACTTTGGTAAAAATCGGTGGATGGGATGAAGTGTATGGTATAGCATTAGTTGTAGATAACGTCAATTATCCGTTTTTGATATTTGTAAATGTTTTGATGTTTTTAATTTCAGTATCATCTCAACTTGAAGAGAGGATAGGAACTTTATTGATTGTCTTACTTGCTTCTTTGAACGGTTTGTTATTAACTGGTGATTTCTTTAACTCATTTGTTTTTCTTGAGATAATAGCAGCTGTATCGTATATTATAGCAAGTCATAAGAAGAATTCATATGGTGCGTTCAAGTATTTGATATTCGGTGGTGTTGGTGCAACATTGTATCTTGTTGGTACTGTATTGATTTATGTCAAAGCCGGTACGTTGAATATGGCCTATGCAGAATACTTAATTGAACCAAATTTTGTACCAATGATTTCAGTATTTTTCTTAATTGCCCTTCTTATTGAATTGAAGGTGTTACCACTCGGATTTTGGGCAGTTGATGTATATTCGAATGGTAGCTCTTTAACACCAGTTGTTTTAAGTTCCACAGTTACAACATCCATGGTCTATCTATTTTCAAGAATTTTTGTTA
>JBCNVJ010000155.1:0-4178 GCA_039630255.1 Fervidobacterium sp.
GGAAGATGAACAAAACACCATACGAGTCTCAGCAATTTGCAAATACCTTAGTAAATGCACTCGCAGGTATTGGAACTTTTGATATATACATTGCCCCAACATTTACTGCGCTTGATAGGGTTAGGGAAGTAACTAATTCAAGTAACATAAAGCTTGCGGCACAAAATATGTACTACGAAGATAGCGGAGCATACACTGGAGAGATATCTGCTAAGATGCTTAAAGAATTGATTGTATCGGCTGTTATAATTGGACACAGTGAAAGAAGAAAGATATTCGGCGAAACGGATGAGTTGATTAATAAAAAGATAAAAAAGGCTATCTCTGAAGGTTTAATACCAATATTTTGTATAGGAGAAACGTTGGAAGAAAGACAAAAGGGTCTAACCTTTTGCGTAATTGAAAAGCAAATTAGGGAAGGATTCTACGGACTAACGAAAGAAGATGCACTCAAAGTTGTTATTGCATACGAACCTGTGTGGGCGATTGGAACTGGTGTTGTAGCAACACCGCAACAAGCGCAAGAAGCTCACGAATTCATAAGAAAGTTACTTGCTCAGATCTACGATACTCAAACCGCTGAAAACATCACAATACTCTATGGAGGTAGTGTAACACCAGAAAACTGGTTTGGATTATTTGTGAAAAAGGATATCGATGGTGCGCTTGTAGGTGGGGCAAGTTTGAAAGAAAGCTTTATCGAATTGGCAACGATTATGAAAAAAGTAATACAATAATGATCGAAAAGCCCTGGCATTTGCCGGGGCTTTTTATTTGAAAATGTAATCTGCAAACTCTTTTTCCTTTCCTCCATTCCAAGTAAACTCGTCAATGTGTTTTTCAATGTTTTCTATAAATGCGTGATAATTGGCATATGCTTCTAAGATTCTGTGAACAGAATCTTGAACATCAGAAGGTTTTATAACAACCCCTACTTTATACTTTTCAACAATCTTTCTCATCGAGACAAAATCATACCGAACTATAACAGGTGTTCTTGCCGCCAAAGAATCGTAAAATTTATGAGGAAGTGAGTACAAATCGTTTCTATAATTATTTGTTCCAACCGTTGAGTACGAAACTAAGGAAAACGTAGCTTTTGACAACTCTTCCATCATGCTTTCGTAAGGTAGAAACTTTGTTGCTTTGTGAGGTATGTCTTTAAAAAACTCACTATCCATTCCGATGATATGTAAAGAAAAACCATAGTTTTTCAATTTCAGAAGCATATCTTTTTCTTCTTGTAATTTCCTTGTTATCCTTCCTACAAACACAATCTCCTTATTTTCGAGTTTAATCTTTACGTCTGTTTTCAAGTTCACGTCTTCAGCGTAATTTGGTATGACAAGAAAATCTTTGGTTATACCCAAGTCTTCAGGAATCTCCTTGCTAACAAAGATTAACTTATCAGCCAGTTGAATCTGCTTTTTAAAGATATTAACCATAAGCTTTTCCTTTACCTTCCCGAAAAACCCTCCAATATTGCTCAAAAAATTTTGTGGATGATATTCGTGCACATCAAATACAACCTTTTTCCCACGTGATTTTGCCCATCTGAAAGGTAACAAAGGCTTACTCGGTAAAAAATGATGTAGATAAAGTATATCGAAATTTGTTGAAAAAATAAGCTTAATTATTTGATCATCTAACTTTCGTCTTTGGAAAAACTTCTTAACTTGACTTATTCCATTTTGCTCTTTCCATTGTATAGGATAATAGAAAACGTTATTAAATACATTTGGTTTCTCATATTCTTCTGTAATGTATTGGTATATCACCTTTGCATATTTTGAAATTGCTTGAACAGTTCTAAAGACCCTTTTATCATATTTTGGATGCATATAACCAATAATTAGAACCGTTTTCATACTTTCTTTACCCCTTTGACATCGATTATATTTTTAAAGTTTTTCAAAATATACAAAGCCTCCGTTTTGTAAATCATCAATAAAACAGAAATTATAAACACATTTAGACAAAATAACAATAAACTTTTGGAGAAGAAAGTATTTATAATTGCCGATAAATAAAGCAAAACTATTCCAAAGAAAACTTTGAGCTTATCATAAAGAACATAAAAGAGTTTTTGTGAAACAATGAACTCAACTAAGAATATGAGAAAATACGAAACACCAGAGGCAATAGCAGCACCTCTTGCTCCAAGAACTGGAATCAGTAATATATTTAATATAACATTTGAAACTGCACCGAATGTATCGCTTACTATAAACCAATATGTTTTATTTTTAAAATCTATTCCTCTTGCTACAATAACTGCCATAGACATAATAGCGGGGTATGTCAATAAAAAAGGTGATATGCTTGCAGCATTACGATACTGTTTTGCAAATAGTAAAAAAATCAAATCTTTGAACGACATTAACAATACAGACAACGATACTACCAAGAATGATACATAATTAAATATCTTTGAAATCCTCTCTTTGATACCTTCTCCTTCTTTTTCATATTTTTCATACACATATGGATACCACATAGTATTAAAACCGGATGTAAAAATCCCCATTGCAGCCACCAATTTATTTGCTGCAGCATACAGTCCAAGCTGAGAGAAATCTTTATAAAACCTTATCATTATCTTGTCTGTTCCAGAGACAATCCACCAAACAATGGCGGTGAATAAAAAGGGATATCCGTACATAAACACTTTTTTTGTAATTTTTAAATCTATTTTTATTTTTTTAAGTAATTCCCTAAGCAGGAATATACTTACTACAGAAACTGTGATGTAAGAGACCAACTGAGAGATAACAAGTGCATAAAAACTCTTGTTGATGAACAGAGAATAAATTATCGCTATTGTCAAATTTACAATCTGGGTCAAAATACTCAAAAAAGAGTACAAAACGCCCTTCTGCTGAACTCTAAGAAGGGTTAAAGTATATTGCTGAATTATACCGAATAAGAGTGAAAATAACATAGCTAAAACAAAAGTAGCCGGATAACCAGTTTGAAAAACACTATCAATTTTTTCCTTCAAAGCAAACAATACCGGAGTAACGAAGAGAATTCCAAAAAATGGTATTAGAATTGAGCTGTAAAAAAGAGCGTTTTTTTCATCATATTTGTAATAGAAACGTATCAACGAATTCAAAGTACCACACTGTACAATAAGTGAGACAAGAGAATAAATTGTATAAAATAGTGAAGCTTTTCCAAATTCCCCTGGTGGTATCAAATAAGAGGTAATCGGCGTTGAGAAAAAACTGATAACCAGACTAACCCAAGTACCAATGGAAAAAGCAAGGTAATTCTTAAATACTCTATTTTTCATAACTTCACTCCGTATCTTAGCCTGCTCTTATATCGAAGTTTATGTTTAAAAACCTTCTTATCGAATTAATCTTCCGTTCAAACTTTTTATCTACGCACACTGTGAATTTGCCATGAGTGGCTTTCTCAATCAAATTTTCGTATAGCTTAAACTTTCCCCTTAGTTTGGTAAAAAACAACCGAGCATCTTTTCCTAAGAGAATTGGTACTGACTTGACCTCCTCAGGGTCTAAATTTACCACCTCATTGCTTTTGAATCTGTAAGAATTCAAAACTGCATTGAAGTAAGGATCCTGTTTTTTAATTGAGTATTTCTTTAATAGAGATTTGAGCAAGGCATATACTTGAAATTCTTTAATTGATCTATTGGCAAAAGGCAATTTATAAAGTTGTACAGGTAGCTTTTTTTGATATGGCAATGGAATAATGTTGTAATAATTTGAAAGTGTTACTATTGTCCTTGCAACACCGTTGAAAATCTCTAATTTACCAATTTCACTATGTACATAGTTCTCAGAATATACCCTGTATTTATACCAAGGCTCAGGAATATAATTTAAATTCAATATCTTTAGTTGATCTTTGTTTTTGTAAAACCAATAGGGCATATTCCAAATAACATAATTTGTTAAAACGCTTTTATAAAAAGCAAAACGGGTTACAAAAAATGGGTCTCCTATGAAATTCGATCCCTTAAGAAGTAGCAATTTTAACATGTCTTGTGTTTTTAATCTTTTTGGTACTTCCAATAAACCCTTTTCATTCCCTGATTCATCAATTTTCACGTAATCTCCATAGCAGCCATCAAGGTTATTTGACAATATAAAATCTACATTCTTCATAAACGAGTTCTTGTTTACAATTAAATCATCTGAATGAAAAAG
>JBCNVJ010000156.1:0-4703 GCA_039630255.1 Fervidobacterium sp.
CTACACAGAGGCAGTTATAAGAAAAAGCTTTCGAGAAAATAATTCCTCTATAATTGTTGAAATACCAGATGCTACTGATACAACATCTGCAGAAAAACTTGTTGGCTCAACTGGTCTTTTATGGTTTGGTCAAGCGATCGATGAGAGAACATCTGATCCAACGATAAATCCAGATGATGTTAATTTGGCAACGAGGGAAGGTGCACAGTGGTACCCAGATAAAGATGGTAAGAAGTGGTATTTAATTAAGAAGGAAATAAATAATAGAAAAGATCTTGTTTTATCAGGTCCAAAGATTATAGAAGCTATTCCTGTGATTGATCAAAAAGGAGTAGCAAATTATGTAGTTTCATTTACCTTAGACAGGCAGTTTGTAGAAGTGTTTAAGAACATCACAAAAGAATTATATGTCCCTGAGCAAGTTCTAAACAGTGGGGCAACACAATATCAGATAGCCCTCAAAAAGAGGTTAGCAATAGTTCTTGATGATAAAGTTCAATTTGTTGGATTTGTTGTAAGTCCTATAGAAGATGGTAAGGGGCAAATTAGAGGCAACTTCACGTTTGACGAAGCAAAAGAACTTGCAGCAATATTAAGAAGCGGTGCGCTTCCTGCAAGACTTGAAAAAACAACTGCGAGTTTAGTTTCTCCATCACTTGGAAAGGATGTGTTAGAACAATCTTTAAGGGCGGGTATAATTGGTGCTATATTAGTTATGGGATACATGCTTGCTTTCTATGGTGTAATGGGTATAGTTGCGGTAATTGGTATTTTCTATGCATTGATAATCATATTTGGTTTCTTAGCCGGTACAGGTGCAATACTTACATTACCAGGTATTGCGGGTATTATATTCACTATTGGTACTCTTGTTGATGGTAACATAATAATTTACGAAAGAATCAAAGAAGAAATAAGAGCAGGAAAGACAACCAAAGCGGCTATAGAAGTTGCGTTTTCCAGATCATTCTGGACATTGTTCGATGCAAATTTGACAACAATCATTGCTGCTTTGTTCTTGTATTATTTTGGAACAGGTACTATAAAAGGGTTTGCAATAACAACAATAGTGGGTATATTCTCAGCTATGTTTATGAACCTTGTATTCAGTAAATTCTTGCTCGATGCAATGGCTGCAGAAATTAGAGTTAGAAAGACTGGGGGTGCGCAGTAATGAAAATTGATTTTGTTGGTAAAAGATACTACTTTATATCTTTGTCTATTGTTCTTATTGCCGTGTCTATAATAAGCTTTTTTGCAAAGGGATTTAACCTCGGTCTTGAGTTTCTCGGTGGAAGTGAAATGGTAATAAAGACTTCCCAGAATATGACACTACCACAGATAAGGGAGAAGATATCATCAGTTGCTCCAGAATTTTCAAAAGCTAGAATAATAGAAGTTCATGCACTTGGTCAGGCTGATGAAAAAACATTTTCAATAGTGGTTGCTCCAAAAGATGAAAAAGGTAGTTTAAGAGTATACTCTGCTGATGAAAAAGCTGATCTTTCAAAAAGGGTTGAGCAAATTTTAAATGCAAAGGTTGTATCATTTAACGAAGTTAGTGGAGATGCTGCAAATGAAATAAAAAATCTTACATGGAAGGCAGTAGTCTTCACACTTATTGGTATACTTGCGTATGTAGCGTTGAGGTTCAAATTTGCATTTGGAGTAGGTGCAGTCTTAGCACTTATTCATGATGTTGTGATTACCCTCGGATTTTTCTCAATCTTTGGCATTGAGATGAATATTGCTGCAATTGCGTCCCTTCTTACACTTGTTGGATATTCTGTTAATGATACGATAATAGTTTTTGATAGAATAAGAGAGTTTGGAAGGAAGTTCAAAGGGAAAGATATGGCATCAATTGTGAATGATAGTATAAACTCAGTTATAATAAGAACCATAAATACATCACTCACAACTTTCTTCACCGTTTTGATGCTTTTACTTTTCTCAACTGGTAGTATCAAATCATTTGCTTTTGGAATGACAATAGGTGTTGTTGTAGGTACATATTCATCGATCTTTATAGCATCTCCGATAGTGATAAAGTGGGTTAAATCCCTGTAATTTTCAACTAATAGACTCGGGGGCACCCACAGTGCCCCCGTTTTTGTAAGTTCTGTCGTTTTGAAATTTGTCTTGGGAGGTGATAACTTGGCAATTTTAATTTTTTCGATCTTAGCAGGCGTGGTGTTAATTATCTATTTAACACTCTCTGTGCTGGACAAAAGTACTGGAAATGAAAAAACAGATAAGATCTCGAGAATTATTCAAACTGGTGCTCGTTCTTTTCTTTTCCAAGAATATGCTGTTTTTTTCCCAATAGTGCTGATTCTCTCTCTAATTTTTACCTTTTCAACAGGTTATAAAGCTGCTTTATCGTTCATGATAGGGTCGATTTTTTCTGTTCTCGCAGGTTTTTTTGGTATGATGATAGCAACAAAATCAAACGCGAGAACTGCTTGGGGGGCAACAAAAGGAGTTGGAGAGGCACTTGATATTGCTTTCTCAGGTGGAGCGGTTATGGGATTGACTGTATCAGTACTTGGGTTATTTGGACTTGCGTTGGTATATCAAATATTCGGTTTGCAGGAAGTTAGTTTTTATTCGCTTGGTGCATCATTTGTGGCTTTATTTGCAAGAGTCGGAGGTGGAATATACACAAAGGCTGCTGACGTCGGAGCAGATATAGTGGGTAAAGTTGAAGCAAATTTGCCAGAGGACGATCCAAGAAACCCAGCTGTTATAGCTGATAACGTTGGGGATAATGTTGGAGATGTTGCTGGTATGGGTGCTGATCTTTACGAATCGTACGTAGGCTCGATCTTCTCTGGTATTGCGCTTGGATACTTATTTTTTGGTGAAAAGGGGGTATTAAACACTCTTTACATCGTCGCGTTTGGATTGATTTCCTCTATATTGGCAATAATATTTGTAAAAGTTTTATCTAAACTCAACACTGAGCCAGCTCTTGCGTTAAGAAGTGGTACCATAGCTTCAAGCGTCATATTTTTGATATTGTCATTTGCGTATGCAATTTTGGAAGAAAATTTGAGTATATTTTGGATAGTTTTAATAGGTAACGTTGTAGGAGTTGCCATAGGGTTGATAACTGAATGGTACACATCGGGTAAAAAAGTTGAAAAACTCGCACACTCAGCTGCGATGGGACCTGCTAATGTGATAATTAGTGGAACCGCACTTGGCATGGAGTCAACAGCAGTCATAACTATATTGATAGCAATTGGTACACTTCTGTCCTACAAGATAGCAGAACTTTATGGAATAGCAATGGCAGGTGTAGGGATGCTTGCAACACTTGCGATGAATCTTTCTGTAGATGCGTATGGCCCTATAGCTGATAATGCCGGTGGTGTGGCGGAAATGTCTGGACTTGATAAAAGTGTCCGTGCAATTACAGATAAACTCGATGCACTTGGTAACACGACAGCTGCTATGGGAAAAGGATTTGCTATAGGTTCTGCTGCTTTGACGGCTATAGCCTTATTTGCAAACTTTGGTTCGGCCGCACATATACAAGAACTACAACTTCAAGATCCGAAGATGTTCATTGGAGCACTTATAGGTGCTATGTTGACATTTTTCTTCTCTGCTTTGACAATGAACGCTGTTGGGGATGCCGCAAATGATATGGTTGAGGAAATAAGAAGACAAATAAGAGAAATTCCTGGAATTTTATTAGGTGGTGCTGAGCCAGATTATCAAAGTTGTATAAAAATAGCTACAAAGGGTGCGCTAAAGCGAATGGTATTGCCGTCGATACTTGCTATATTATCACCTATAATACTTATGGTAGGCTTGGGTGTGCAATCAGTTGCTGGTTTATTGATAGGTTCCACTGTTACTGGAGTTGCGCTTGCTATCTTTATGGCAAACTCTGGTGGTGCATGGGACAATGCAAAAAAATATGTAGAAGAAGGTCACCTTGGTGGAAAAGGTTCATTTGCACATAAAGCAACGGTAGTTGGTGACACAGTAGGCGATCCATATAAAGATACCGCAGGACCTTCTCTGAACATACTGATAAAATTAATGGCAATAACATCCATAGTTTTTTATTCAATAGTGGGGAGGTGGTTATAAATGAGAAGAATAGGTGTGTTGTCTGTTGGTAACGATTGCCCTGGATTGAATGCAGCTATAAGATCTATTGTTGTTAATGCAATTGAACAAGAAATAGAAGTCATGGGGATAAAAGACGGTTTTGAAGGGCTATTAAAAGATAAAGTAGACATACTTGTGAGAAATAGTGTATCAGGGATACTTCACCAGGGTGGTACAATACTTGGTACTTCCCTTTTTATTCCAGAGAAAGATGAGGAACTTGTAGCCATAAAAAACAAGACAATTCAATATGGAATCACTGGTTACATACTCCTTGGTGGACGAAATGCAGTTAGAAGTGCACTGAATTTACAGAAATATGGTATACCAAGTATCTTAGTTCCAGCAACGATAGATAACGATTTATCATTTACAGACTTTTCTATTGGCTTTATTACAGCATTAGAACATGTAACACAAGCACTTGATATTATACATTCAACGGCGGAATCACACCATCGGGTTATGATTGTAAAAACAATGGGTGCTCCTGGTGGATGGCTTGCAACGTTTGGTGGACTTGCTGGAGGGGCAGATTTTGTCGTCACTAGCTCTGATGTACTAGAACCAAAGGA
>JBCNVJ010000157.1:0-2391 GCA_039630255.1 Fervidobacterium sp.
GAGGTGTTTATACGGAAGATGACGTTAAGAAGTTTTTGAACTTGGGAGCAAACGCTGTTAGCGTTGGAAGTGCAATCTTTAAAGATGAAAAGATCCTGAATAATGTTGTTAAATTTATGTTTGATAGATCATTTAAAAAGGAGGGAAAGTATCATGAATTTGTCAATAACGAAAGATGAAACACGACAAAAAAGATTTTTAGTTGCAACTGAACCTGTACTGAGTCTTGACATGGAAGACCCCATTGAGTTTGTGGAAAAACACGGTTGCTTTGATTACGTTAAAGTTGGACACAACCTTGCTATAAAAGGTAAAGCAATACTTGACGTATTTCACAACAAAGGTTACAAGGTTATCCTCGATTTGAAATTCTCTGATATCCCATCTACAGTGGCAAGATCAATAAAAGCTTGGGAACATCCTGCCATAATTGGATTTACAATTCACGCGAATGCTGGGGTGGAAAGTGTACGTGCAGCTCTTGATTCTACAGAAAAACAAATCTTCTCGGTTATAAAGTTAACCTCAATACCGGGTCGATTAGAAGAATACGAAGATTTGATTATTGGATTAGCTCGGTTAGGTTCCTCGTTTGTGTTACCGGGTAACTGGGCAATTAAAATGAGAAATAAGATAGGTGGAAAGATACTTGTACCAGGTATAAGGATGACCCAAGGGAAAGACGATCAAAAAGATGTTGTTAATTTATGGGATGTCGTTGGAATTGCAGATTTTGCAGTTATAGGTAGGGAAGTTTACAAAGCTCAAGACCCAAAAAGAAAAATAGAGGAGATAAAAGAAAGGATGAGACTATGGAAAGAATAATAGAAATACTCAAAAAGACTGAGGCACTTTTGGAAGGACATTTTATATTATCATCGGGACTTCATTCATCAAATTACGTTCAATGCGCGAAAGTTTTTGAATATCCGGACTATGGCGAAGAAGTGGGAAGAATGGTGGCTGAAAAGATAAAAGAATTAAGTATTGATTGTACAGTTGTTATTGGACCGGCACTTGGTGGGGTTATTGTTGCTTACGAGGTGGCAAAATTTCTTGGTGTGAGAAGTATGTTTACAGAGAGAGAGGACAATGTGATGAAATTAAGAAGGGGATTTGAAATTTGCCCAACTGATAAAGTTCTAATTGTTGAAGACGTTGTCACAACTGGAAAATCTACCTTGGAAGTATTCGATGTTGTTAAAAGTTACGGTGCAAGTGTGGCTGGATTTGCAAGTATCATCAATCGTTCTAGAAAAGAAAATCCGTTTGAAAATACTGGAAAGCCTTATGCATGGCTTGTGAGATTTGATTTCCCAACCTACGATGCACAACACTGTCCACTTTGTAAAGATAGCATTCCTGCTATCAAACCGGGAAGTAGAAAAATGATATAAAAATGAATTCAGCTCCAATCACCAGGGGACCCTACCGGGTCCTGCTCGTTTGTTTAGTATTTTTCGAGCTTCATTCAAAACAAAATCATCGCTGGAATACACTACAACACCGTTTGTCATAAATGGCTTTTTTACATGGATATCTCCCTGATTAATGTAAATGATAGAATTTAAAAGTAGGTTTTTTCTTAGTTCCTCAGCATCAGGCGGGACGATATCCCAGTTAAGGTAAGCAAATTTCCCACTTAAAAACTCAAAAGAATCACCACTTTGGACAATAAAAACACTGTTATATCCAAGACTTTTCAATAAGTTCATTTTATCTTCATTCTCAACAAGCACGGGATATGTTTGTTTCCTCGAGATAAGAGATTGTACAAGATTTGTATCTATCTTTCCCCTACCATCGAATACAGCAATTACACCTGCAAGTCCCAGTCCTGTAGCAAATTTTTCGTACACATCCGCTGTTAAGAAAGGGGATTTATTTACTCTGTAAAAGTAATCTGTATCATCTGGGCTGAGTGTATCAAGAGGACCAACCAGATAGTAACTGTAGCCACTAGTCTTTACAAAGCTACCAACATATTTTCCAACCTCTTGCACCAAGGTGTAGTTTCCTAAACTACCAAGTGTAAGTAGGCTAACATCTTCTAAAATTGCTTCAAGTCTCTGTGTAGAGATAAAATCTTTTCTCCAAAAATATTTTGTAGGTAAGTTAGCTGAGGTATTCAGGAAAAAGCTGAGTAAAAGCAAACTGCACACCCTTTTCGTCATTTGATTTCGTAACAAAGTCAGACACCTCTTTAAGTTTGTCAACGGCATTCTCCACCGCTATCTTTTTTCCTGCCACATTGAACATGAAGATATCATTTTCATTGTCACCAAAAACAATTGTGCTACTTAAGTCAAAAGAAAGATATTTACTTAAAAATTCGAGTGCAATTCCTTTGTTAGCGGTTGCCGGAACTATGTCAAGAAAAACAGAAAAGCT
>JBCNVJ010000158.1:0-4849 GCA_039630255.1 Fervidobacterium sp.
AAAAACGCAACGAAATACCCCAGTATGTAAATGACTACATGAATTTTATAGTCAATTACATTAAAAAAGTCAAAATCCCGGAAGTTTCGGAAGGAGAAATAGCGCTGTACAGCTCTTGTAGCGAAAGAAAAAAAGTATGAATGGATACCGAGAAAATTTGAAGGTAGAAATTCTAAAAGAACTTCTTGAATACATGGTCTCTATAGGTAAACTGAAAAAATCCTCTGAAGGGTATTACTTGGCTGAGTATAAAGATGAGAAAAGCGGAAAAAAAAATCAACCTAATCAATATGAAAGTGACTACAAGCAATGTTACTCCGTTGCTGTTACTAAAAATTGGTTTACCACTTACTGTGAGTGAAATAGAGGGAAAAACGAAAAAAACAAACCCTTACAAAATTGAGAAGACCGGTAGAAAATTGACGTTTGAGCAGTTCCTCGATGAATTGGTAAATGAAGGAAAGTTAACAAAAATTGGTGACAAATACTGCATAAAAAGTTAACTTACAAGGTATTTTAAAAAATTCTATTCCGGGTTTGAAGCCTGAAATATAATTACTTTCCCTTATTAAATTAAGAAAACTTTACGTTAGAACCAAGTATAATTCATATGTGAAAAAAGCAAAGGACTAAATTATCGCGTGTGTTTAGCATGTGATACGATGCTTACATACGTTAAAGAATCAAGCATAGATTATTTCTAAGATGTAATTAACACCATTACGAATGTTAGGGGGAAAGTATATGGATTTTTTGAAGAATTACTTAGTTTTGATAATTATGACAATAAAAGTTATTGGAAAAATGGTAAATTTGTATTTTTTCTAAAGATAAAGAAAGTGGGAGAGATGTTAGGTATTAAGAATCTCTACTTGTCAAACCCATGAGAGAGAAAAAAGACCTGCGATTATACAAAAGGTAGATAATTTCAATTACTATTGTATCTTCCTCTCCACCAAACAAGGAAAAGAAAAAAACTCGAATTTGATTTTTTGAATACTTGCATAATTTTAAATAACTCGCACATATGTAAAAAAGCGTATTATGTAAACAAAAGCTACATATTCACATACAACGGACTGAAAATTCATAAGTTGACGCATTTATAATTGATAAGTGGAGAAACAGAAGAAAATATTAGAATGCGGAAAATGTAAGATTGACATTTCAAGTTGGGGTGATAGATGATGGTGGAAAATTTTACTATGCGAATAAAGCGCCTTCTGCTTAAAAAAGAAATAGGAGATGAGTTTTATAATGAAATGAAAAAGTTGGTTGCAACAGTTGTAAAGCATTTGAACTATAGTGATCTTATCTTAGATGCCTTCGGAAATTTTGAGGATGGTATAGAAGAACTGGCAAACGAGCTTGTTATTCATTTTATCAAAAAAAAGGAGAAATTCATAGAATTAATTGACCAGTACCTTTCCGAAACAAACTTCTCGTTAGAAACAACAGATAGAAGGATTTATGGCTATATCAAAGTGGTCACCGAAAATATTATCATAGACTCCCTTAAGAGAGAAAAAACATTAGCAAAGGACTCTTCAAGGCTCAAAATGGAGACATTATCGCTTGACAATGATGAATTGAATGGTAATAAGTATGAAAGGATATTTTCAATCCATTTAGAAAATTTATCAGAAAACCCGATCGATGAACTAAGAGCTGATTTTATTGTAGATTTATTCAAAAGCGAGTTTAACACAGAACAACTATGTTATTTCCTGTACAAAAAGGGATACAACAAAGAAATTTTATTGCAAGATAAGTCTGATGATGCAAAGTATAAAATTATTCAAAGAACAAAAGAAAAACTTAAAATGCTTGTCACCAAGTATGATATAAGTCCTTCAGAACTTAAAATAAGCATACAAAAGTTCATGTCAAATGTTTGCGAAAAAATTTGTCATAATAACTAGACATGGCAAAAAATGAAAAATTTGTTTAGCAGGTCCCACATTTTTGGAGGTGCTAAGAAATGAAAACAGACATTCTTGAAAATATGTTTAAATTTTACAAAGAATCACATCCTAAATGTGACTCTAATTTCTTGATTTTAAACAAATTAGATAGCTTAGAAATCGGTGATGTTTTTGCAATATATGGTGAAAGCATAGTAAATGGCCTAATAATACACGTCGATGAAGAAGCCAAGATTTACGAGTTTATCGATCTTGTTAGCTCTCCAATACTTGGAGATTTTTCAATAGAAATACAGGTAGATTCTTTATTCTCAAACCACCTGTATATTACTCCTTTGACGTTCAAACTAAGCGACAAGCAGATAAAATATTGTGAAAAAGTATATAGACTAAGCGAAAGTGAGATGAAAAATGTACTCGAAAGTTTTAACAAACTAAAGTTTTACAATTTCAGTGGAATAAGAAAAAAATTTTTGAAATATGAGTCCGAGCGGCTGGAAATACTTGAAGTTTGGTATTTAGCGGAAATAAACAAAAAGATTGAAAATCATGAAAATTGTTTGTATATCGAATCAAGTATCCTTTCAGACATATTAAACAAAAACTTGAATAAGTCCTTACAAGAAGAACTATTAGTTGCTGCACCAACCCACATAAGGAAGGACAGATACATGTTTATAATTGAAAGCAATAAAATCGAAATAATACTTGATGATGAATTAGTTAACAAAGTAGCCAAAATAATCCTTTTCGATGAAGAAATATACTCCGGACAACTTCCAAGTTACATAGAACTAGAATTGCCTAAAGATTATGTAAATATCTCACTGGCAATTGTTGCCGAAAATTTAAGAATCACATTAGATCAATAAATTTGAAAGCTTCATAGTACTTTGCTTCTGGATCATCAGCGTTATAACTGTAAACAACTCCTTGAATAAAGTGTCCAAGTGCCATACCTATTCCAAAAGCAATTGACACCGGCATATTGAGAAAGAAATGTGCTTTCTTAAATCTAAATTTTGTTCTCACGTAGTCAATAACACTATAGATTTCAGTAACCTCATCAAGCCAATTCCCTATGTCGATATTTCCTGCACTTTTGTGAGATATTAAAATTCCTTTTGAAGAAATCTTAGATTCTCTTGCAAAATTGATTACATCAGGAGTTGGATCCATTGTTGAAAGATGTATCACAAAAATAATATCTTCTCCCTTGTCAAGTTCTGCAATCTCTCGAAAATATATTTTAGTAAGATTATCAATACTTACTTTTTGTGATCTAATCTTTCTTGGATTATCACTTAGATCTAAGGTGCAATAATAATAATTTCCGCTTTGAAATTGATAGACAACTACTGGGTTATGAATCCCAAAGCAAACACCAAGACCAAAGGCAAACGAAGCTGGTCCATCGATAGCAATATGAGGTATCCAGTTCCTAGCAAGTATTTTATGCAATAAAGTATTTGCGCTTATTATCTCACGAACAAATTCACCAGGTTTGATATAATTCTTTTGATACAAAAGTCTTTCACCAAGCAACTTTTCAAATAAATTTCTGCTGTGAATAGAAGATGTCGCAGATAATAGCTTTTCATAGGACTTAGGCAATATAGCTGGATCATTTCTTTTATCTGTGTACGATAACAACACAGGCACACGCAATCTTTTAGAACTTAAAAGTTCCAAAATTTCTGAAACATCGCCGGTGGATAAGTCAAAATGACTGATCAACTTTTTATTAAAAAGCCTGCTGATCTTCTCTTTTGTGTCCAGCTTATCAGCAGGCAGTATTTTTTTATCTATAGTTAACTCTCCAGTGAATGTCAAATCATCAAAAAACTTTTCAAGAGAAACAGCGATATACAATGATAAAACAAAGGAATTACCAACAAAATCACTATCAAATATCACAGAAAAGCTCTTTCCAGAAAGTCTCATAACATTTTCAATTGCATCCTTCTTTTCTGGCATATTAGTAAACAACTTGCGAGTAAACACAACCAGTCCTCTTACAAGACTTCCTGCGTTATTTTGGTCCACCGAAGAATTAGCAAACACAACAGGAAAATCAAATTCAACGTATTTTGATTCCAGCAGATCATAACAAAAATCTACATCACCATCAAACAATTCTACGAGAAGTTGTACATCGTTGAACTTACTGTCTGCTTTTACAATTTTAACGATTGTATAAAATAACTTATGAATGATTTTTCTTTTTAGATAATTACTGTTTCTCCAAGAATCCTTAAACAAATTATAGACATAAATTGCCTCTTGTAAACTCACCACTCCACGTTCAAGTAAATTTATAAACTCTTCTGGCTTACTTTCAAAATACAAGCTTAACCTCACAATCTAAATCCCCCCGAAGATTACAAAAAATTGTTTAATCGTATAAAGATTATCCTCTTGTATTATACATCATAAATCAATAAACGAAAATAAATATTTTTGCAACTAACCACATTTGGGTAAAATGAAACCTACCATTAATATTTAAACAACACCAAAAAATTTAACACAACCAAATAATTACACAGAATATATTCTTAATACCAGTTAGAAAAAATTAAGCAACCTACGTTGTACTAAGCACTCTAACAAAATTTTGCAGTTTACAGGTAATTTCAATTTCTCAAAAGCAAGCTACAAACAAAAAAGAAGAGATATTATGGGAGGAAAAAAGCGAGTTTCAATCCCTCATAGGTACGCTACAAACTCATGCGGATGCGTAACAAAACAAGCATATTTTCTGGTTTTATCTCATAGGTACGCTACAAACTTGAGGCACTGAATGGTTTGGCCTTGGAATTGGGAGTGTTTTTCAGTCCCTCATAGGTACGCTACAAACAAAATCCAGCTGCGGCAGAAGAATCGTTGGAGAAGTGTTTCAATCCCTCATAGGTACGCTACAA
>JBCNVJ010000159.1:0-5168 GCA_039630255.1 Fervidobacterium sp.
GTGCCAAGGAATCCATAGAAGATACCGCAAGAGTACTCGGTAGAATGGTTGATGCTATTGAGTTTAGAGGATTTAAGCAAGAAACTGTAGAGCTCTTAGCAAAATACTCAGGCGTACCAGTTTATAATGGCTTAACAGATCTTTTCCATCCCACACAAGTATTGGCTGACTTACAGACTATAGAAGAAGAATTTGGAAAACTCAAAGGTATAAAAATGGTATTTATGGGTGATGGAAGAAACAATATGGCAAACTCACTCATGGTTGGTGCAGCAAAAATGGGAATGCACTATGTAATCTGCTCACCGGAAACACTAAGACCAGAGAAATGGTTATTAGATGAATGCATGAAATTTGCAGCCGAGAGCGGAGCAAAAATAGAATTCACAGACAATCCAGACGAAGCCGTTAAAGATGCTGATGTCATTTACACAGATGTGTGGGCATCAATGGGAGAAGAGGATAAAGCAGCCGAAAGAAGAAAATTACTACAGCCATATCAAGTAAACGAAGCATTGATGAAGAAAACAGGAAAACCAGAGACAATATTCATGCACTGTTTGCCAGCTGTTAAAGGTGAAGAAGTAACATTTGAAGTAATCGAAGGAAAACAATCAAGAGTTTGGGATGAAGCGGAAAAGAGAAAACCTACAATGAAGGCAGTTTTAATAGCTACGCTTTTGTAAAATGAATAAATAAAAAATACTGCGGGAAAAAATTCCGCAGTATTTTTTTATTCATTGGTCAAATACTTCTTTCTTACTTTTGCTACCTTTAGCTCTACTACTACTATGTAAATATTTTCACAGTTCTTTATCATTATCTTTATTATCCCTCCTGTTACCTTTTTTATCTTCAAGGGCGTTTTTGATTAGGTTTTATGGTCACACCATTTTTATCGAGATACAAAACATCTGCAACAACACAATCAACAGATGCATTGTAGTTTGGTATTTGGCTTACGATACACTCAAGAAGTCTTTATAACCTCTCCAAAGTGTAAAAATGTAAAGACAAGAATTGCGAATGAGATAAGTACTATGCTTGGACCTGGAGGTATGTTGAGGTAATATGATACAATAAAACCAACGATAGAACAAGTCATGTTAAACAGTAGTCCTTTGTAAACAGCATGTATGAGGGATTTTGCGTTTTTCTTTGCAAAGACACCTGGAAGTACAAGAAATGCACCCATAACAACCACACCAGCTATTTTAAGTGCAGCAACTACGGCAAATGAGATGTTAATAAGTGTTAGTAGCTTTATTTTTTTCGTGTTTATTCCGTAAAATTCTGCCATTGATTCATCACTTATCCAGTAAGATATTTCGCATGTTTTGCTTGTTATAAAAATTATTGTAAATGCGGTTATTGCAATTAAAAAGTACAAATCGTTGACTGAAATCATCAATAAATTTCCAAAAAGATATGAAAGTAAATCGGATGTGTACTTGTTGGCTTTTGAAAATAGTATGGTACCTATGGACATAAAGACAGGTAATAGAATTCCTATAATTGTACTTTCAGATAATTTGTATGATTGGCTTATTTTGTAGGTCAGAAACGCAAATACAATTGTTGCCAATATTGCTCCAAAAAAGATGTTAAATTGAAATATTACAGCAAATGCAACACCAGCAAATATTGCATGAGCAAGTCCATCACCAATGAATTCCATTTTCTTGTAAACAATTATCGGTGAAATGAAAGAAGTGATTACAGAAGTAAGTATGGTAGATACAAGCGAAACTCGTAGAAATTCGTACTGAATTATATCTTTTATGAATTCCATGCTATCACTCTTTCTCGATTTGTTTGTGTTCGATTTCAAAGTGATTTTCTGACCTAATCCATATATCAAATTCGCCGAAAATTTTTTTCACTTGCGAAGGCTCTATTTCCTTAGTTGGTCCATGACAATGAAGTGTTTTGTTAAGACACATAATGTTAGTACATTTTTCGAATATCATTCCTATATCATGACTTACCATGAGTATTGTTATATCTTTTTCGACTCTAAGTTCGTTAAGAAGATTGTAAAATCTCGCTTTTCCCATTTCGTCTATTCCAGATTCAGGTTCGTCCAGTATCAAAACATCAGGTTTGTTGATTAGTGCCCTTGCAAGCGAAATACGCTGGTATTCACCACCGGATAGTTTACCCACAAGTTTTTCGCCAAAACCTTCTAATCCAACTTTTTGAAGCAAAATATCTACTTGTTGACGCCAGTTTTTCTCCTTCATTATTGGAAGTTTCACAAATTCGTACACAGAAAGTGGAAATTCTCTGTTAAATGTTGAAAGCTGGGGTACATAACCAACTTTCCCGTTTATCTTTACCTCACCAGTGAATGGGATCTGCTTTAGTAAAGCTTTAATTAACGTAGTTTTACCGGCACCATTGGGACCTATAATACCAGTGAATTCACCTTTTTTAACTTCAAAAGATACGTTATTTAATACATTTGCCTCACCCAATTTGACACTCAAGTTTTTGACTCGTATCATCCAATCCATGTTATCGTCTCACTTTCTTTGAATGGCTTCTTTAAGTACAAGATATATATTTTCGAAAAATTCTGTTATACTTTTTGCTTTTGTCGAAAAACCAAGTGAATCTAATCTTTTCGGTTTTATGTTCAGCTCTTTGATTATCATGGAGATTGTAGATGTATCAAATTGTGGATCGACAAAAACTCCAAGTAACCTATTTTTCTTGGCAGTTTCAATGATATCTTTTATATATTTTATTGATGGTTGTTTTCCGTGTCCCTCTTCAATTGAAAGTGTCATTATACCATACCGTTTGAAAAGATACACGAACGTGGGATGGTCAACAACCACAATTGTTCCATCACAGTCTTTTAACAAACTATCAAACTTTCTGGAGACATTTTTTAGTGAAGAGATAAGCCTTTGTGCGTTATTTTCATAAAATTCCTTGTTGGCTGAGTCAAGCTTAGATACACTCTTGGTTATTGTTGGTACAATGTATTTTATCAAAAAGTCCAACGATAACCATATGTGTGGATTGTATTTACCTTCGCTAGCTTTACCCTCAAAAAGCTCTGTAGCGGGGATTTGCTCACCTAAGTAAATCACGCGTTTGTGGTTTTTCAAATAACTATTGTCAAGTTCTAATCCGTTTGCTAATATCAACGATGCATTTGATAAGATTTTAATGTCGTTAACTGTCGGACTATAGTCATGAGGGTCAGCTGCCGACTTAATAAGCAAGATAACATTTAGTTTATCTTGAACAATTTCTTTTGTTATTAGATAATATGGGTTTAACGTTGCAACAATATCCTTTGGAAATACAAGAACATATGCAAATAACAAAAATGCCAGAAAAACACTTTTCATTTTTGCTCCTCCCTTTGACAATTTTTGCAGATACCTGAAAAAAAGACAAGATGTTCAGTTATTTTGAACCCCATGTTGTTTTCTATGTACTGCTCGTAAGGCTGTATGAAGCAGGCGTTTAGCGTAAAAAGCTTTTTGCATTTAATACATTGGAAAAAGTGTTGATGGACTTCGGTTGAGTAATAGTACTTGAAATCATTGATAACGATATATTTTATTCGACCTTCTTTTTGAAGATAGTCTAATGCTCTGTAAACTGTTGTTAGGCTAATATTTTCTAATAAGCTTGATATATCGTAAGCACTAAGTGGGACTTTAGAGTTAAAAATAGTCTCGTATATCTGTTGTCTGTTTTTTGTTAGTTTCACAATTTTATTTCACTCCTTATACAGCAATTTGCAAACGATTTTCATTTGCAAATATATCATGTGCAGCAGGAAAAGTCAATAGAGTGAAAAGTAAATAAAAAAGGTAGGTTGGCACCTACCTTTTGTTTCTTTATAAAATGTGTATTTTGAAAACCGAAGCTTATGTTTGTCTGTTTAGTACATTATAATTTGTTGCGTGTTTTATCTTTTATGAAGTTTTGAACCGATCTATCCCATGTACGCTCGCCTTCCTTTGAAAAGAAACAGCCAGGAATTTCCCCATGACTTCGGTGGTACGCTACGCACTCACAACATTTTCCTCTCTTGTCACAAGACATGTAGGTACACGTACAATTTTGAATGTTTCTTTGAATAGATGGACAAGTCACCATATTTATACCTCCTTTTTTAGCCTTAAGAGATCGGATTCCGGTAATATTCTATAATATTTTCTAGTTTTTCGCAATTTTCAACCATACATCAAGTAGGTTTCAACCAAAAAAACTTAAAGGATCTTCTAATATATAACTTGATTATCCTCGAACATAACTTTTTGCAGTTCAAAAGAGTATAAATCTTGTAATTTCTTGCATAAATAGTAAGAAGTTTGGCGATTGTGATATAACTATTTTGAATGTGAAAATTGACTTGAACCGAGGTGTTAATAATGAAAACATTGCCTGTAGGGATAAGTGATTTTAGAAGTTTAATAAATGGTAGTTTTATATAAGTTGATAAAACAAAATACATTTACGAAATTATAAAGAATCCAAAAGGATACTATTTTTTATCTCGTCCGAGGAGGTTTGGAAAGAGTTTACTTGTGAGTGTACTTGAATGTTTGTTCAAAGTTGGTAAAGAATTATTTGTCGACACATGCATATACGACAAATGGAATTGGGAAAGCTTTCCAGTCGTTAGATTAGATATGAACAATATAAATACAAAAACACCAGAAAGCTTCAAAATTTCACTACACGAAGAAATTGTTAAAATAGCAAAGAAAAATAATATTATTCTTGAAAAAACAAACTATGATTATAAATTCTCAAAGTTGATAGAAAAACTAGTTGTAATTATATACCAAACACAAAAAACTCATCAAAAGCAACTATTAACTTTAAACATCAGAATATTAAACTTTTTCAAATACATACCAAGATATGATATAATTCATATTAGACTTTTATCTTAAACTTGGAGGGAGAGAAGTTATATGAAAACATTAGCAATCATATTGATTTCCTGCATTAGTAACCGCCATTTTTTGGCAGTTGTGGTCGCTACAAACAGACATCACAGCAGAAGTTGTCTCTATCGATAAAACCGGAATTACTATCAGAGCTAAACTTGGGACCGCTGTATTCAAACCACAAGATGTCAAATACGTACTTATGGATGAAACAAGAACAGATCTCGAAGGTAGTGTGGGAAT
>JBCNVJ010000016.1:0-1469 GCA_039630255.1 Fervidobacterium sp.
ATGTCAAGTCCTCTGGAGCGTTGAGCATCCATTATAGTGGAAGCTGTTGAAAGCATCTGTGGGATAATTTGGAGAACGGAAGATAACACATAACCTAAGCGCGGAGATAAGCCTTTTTGAATGAGATTATCAATGAGATCCGATGGTCTAGTTGTAAGTATGAGTATTCCAAATGAAATTATCATGTTAAAGAGTCTAAGAATAAGCAAGGCTGCGTGTATGAGTCCTTCTTTGTAAAACGAAAGTTTGTAGACCGAAAATAGTACTGTTTTATTTCCTGTATAAAACATGCCTTGAATTATCAACAGTGATATGGATAAAACAGTAACCACACTTAATAAATTCAGCATGTGTTTTGTAACTCTTGCCAAAAAGCAGATGAGTAATGACATACAGAAAAAAATTATTCCAACGACAAGCGATGGAAACATTAGTGTTATTGCAACCGAAGTAAATGCGTATGTTAGTTTCGTAAAAGGAGCGAGATTATGAATAAATGTATCTTTTTCTACGTAAAGACTAATTAGTTTCACATTATTTCTTATTCTCCTTTAAAAGTATATATTAAAGTCTTTGGCAGTGTTTTAAATATTCCAAAAGCAATAAATACCGATAAAAGCTTGTCTACAAGATCGACTACAAGTTCATCGAAAAACGACGCAACCCAGATATTGTATCCTTTGCTTTTCAAAAAACCAAAAAGCGCATCTCCCCAAACATTTCCAGTTTGTCCTTCCCAAAAGATTACATTCAGTGGGACAGAAATAACCGTTGCAACGAATGCTATTATCAAACCACTTATGATGGTTTTAGCAATGTTATCAAACATTTTTGCTTTGTGGAGTAAACCGGCTGCAACACCAATACCAACACTTGTAAGTGCGTAAATAAAAGAAATGGGACCTGCCGTTAGACCATAGATGATATTGTTTATAGCTCCACTTAAACCACCAACAATTGAACCAGCTAACATAGCTGCAAGAATAGTACCAATTGAGTCAAGCCAAAGTGGTAATTTTAGTGCCTCTGCAAAGAATTTTCCTGCGTAGTTGATTCCCACAGCAACGGGTATAAGTACAAGCACAGCTGTTGTAAATTTTGTATCTTTTGCCATAAAAACACCCCTCCTGTTTTAAAAAAGTCAAAGCTCACAAATTGTAACCAACCAGAACAAAAATAAAATACTAATTTAAGTATTGATTTTCGAAGGTTTTCCATATTTTGTCTTTATCCACCATATGTGTAATATTATTCCTTCTATCTCTTCTTTCTCATATCTGTTTTCTACCTCTTGCTCAAATATCACATACCATCCTTCTTTTAATCCCCTTCTTTTTACGTACTCTACTATCTGTCTTTTGCCTTTTTCATATTCATCGTACCATATGTTTGATTTCACTTCTATCAAATATTCTTTTCCTCCTACATTCACCAATAAATCTACTCTTCCCCCTGATATTTGTGTTTCT
>JBCNVJ010000160.1:0-4089 GCA_039630255.1 Fervidobacterium sp.
TATATTGTTTGGTGTATCTTACAGCTACTTTTTGGAAAGTTTGGAAAATATGGACTACACATACTATCTCAAAGTTTATAATCTTCTGGGCCAAAATTTTGATGTATTTGCCAAGATTGGAATTAACATGATGAGTAGACAATATTTTGAGTTTGTTCCTTCATTTGGATTTCGAATTTCTTCGTATCAAAGAAAGTCTCAATTTTCATTTGGAGGAGCAAGTTATTACACTGAAGTAGAATTTAAAGCAACATTTGATCATCAACTGAAGATTGAACCTGTGTTGTTCTTGGGAATCGAAGGTGTATATTGATATGTAGATTAAATTGTTAAGCAAAATGTATGTTAATTTGCCGAGAGTGTGATATAATTAGATAAACCGGTAAATTAATCTTTTATTATGGAGGTTTCATATATGCACAGTATGCATACTATAAGTAAAGAAAAACTCAATCAATTGATTGAGAAATTTGGGAAATTGTCGAGGTACTACGTTGTTGTCATACCAAGTAATGTGGAGTACAGGGATGACTTTATTGAAAAGTTGTATGTGTTTGTTAAAAATCGTGGTGGTGACATATATCCTACATATTTCGGAGTAGAAGATGTCTTAGTACCTCTTGCAACTGTTATGCATGAACGAGGAATTTATCTGGATGAAATGAGTGACGAACAACTTGAAACACTGATAAATGAGGTTTTGGACGTTATGGAATCAGTTGAATATCCAAAAGATGAGAAGGATATAACAAATATATTAAGAGGTTATTTTATGGGTAAGGAAAAGCACAAACATAACGAAGGTTGTAGATAAAAATATGCTCAAATAAGAAACCCACCTTTGAAAGGTGGGTTTCTTTTAAAACTAACTTCTCTTTTTTGGAAGTTTTTGCATTATTTGAGAAATTTGTAATACACTAAGTTTTTGTTCAATTTTTCAATCTCCAAAGACCTTTTTTGGTTTGAATTGCTTCTCTTTGAAAATCCAAAAAATACTCAGCATACTTAACATTTGGTGGAATGGTAATCACTTGAGCGTATCCTTCCAGGAGTAAAATGGCATTGAACATATTTTTTCTAATCTGATCTTTGGAAATAACTTTTGGTCTTTCGAGCCAGACGTACGCAAGAAACCTACCATATTTGTCGTTTTTGTCCACGTCAAATTCGAGCCAAACGGTTCTTCTACTGAGCATCATTTTCGTAAATGTTTTGGCTTCTAAACCATAAGGCTCAACACCTTTTGTAGGATGATTAGTTTCGGGTGTATTAACACCAATTAAACGAACAGTGTATGTTTTGTTGTCAATTTCCACTTTTATTGTGTCGCCATCTACAACGGATTTTACATATGCCGCTTCAAATTGGTCACTTTGGGTGAAAATAATATACAAAAATAAAATTAAACTAATAAATATTGAGATAGCGGTGGTTTTTTTCTTATTCCTCATACACTACCCCCCATGTAAATTTTTTGTAGCACTATGAAAAGGTTGTCACTGCTTTATTTTAACATTTGGTTTTTTGGAAAGTACGGGTTGCAAAAATATGTATTCTTTTCATTCGTGATCTTACAAATATAATCTTGTTTTACAAAATTTTGATAAACATGTGTTTTTAACACAGTTATTACATTATTTAAGTACTTGTTTGTCGATAACATAGTCTTTCGGAAATATTTGTTTCTCGCAAATCGATGGAGATACTATGTTTAGTAACTTTTCTGATGTTTCGTTAATTTAGAACTGTTAGTCGGTACTGTCTGTTACTTATTTTTGTTGCAGCTAATTAGAAAAATGGGGGGCTTGACAAACTGTGTTTGTAATTTCTTCAATGTTATGCATATCTTTTTACCATTCGAATTCAAGATTGCATGACAATAAATGAAACAATACTTAAAATAAATATCAGCCAACGTAGTAAACGCTTGCTGATCCTTTTGTGTTTTTACATTTTGTTTTATTTCTTTATCCCAATACCTAATTTTTTTCATGTGCATTTGGATTTTGGCTCTTATTGACTAAAAAACTGTGTTTCCAAATTCTTTAGCGCGTGAACTACAATTGCCCGTCTGCCTAAAACTTTTATCCATACTAAGTAAAATACACGTTTTATTGTCTATTAGCTGAAATTCTCAAATTTTCTTGAGATCAATTTGGTTTAAATATTGTAAATAGCGTGATAGATCATGATTTTAGATAAAAATTGGTATCTTTTAAACAAAGCCCTGATTAGATTGTCATCACTATGTTATACATGGATAATTTTTTCTTTTGTTGTAAAAACTAGTCATTATCTTTGCTTTTGGTAAGTTTTTTTACATTTACAATATAAATGGCTTTTTGAAATCAAATGCAATCTTTTGTCATCAAGAATAGTCTAGAATTGCTAAAGAGCTCTGGTATGTCTTTGATTGGTGGGAATCAAAAAATTCATACAAAGATTTTTTGTTTTTACTCATGTTTGGTTTCAAAATTAGAAAAAATCGTATTTTTTATCTTTTGAATTGTTTCATTAAAACTACCAGAAATAGGAATTCTCATAATTTCAAAGTCAAACGTACTGTAATCTTGTTTTGCGAAAAACAAAGTTCCGAAAAGTTTAAATTAGTTCTTAAACTTCCTGAAATTCCATTAATAGGCTTTATTTTTTCCACAGTAGAAAATTGCTTCTAGCCTTTTATAAGCTTCTTGTAATATCATTTGCCGTCTTTTGATGCTTTTGTAGTCTCCATCCCCACTTTCCCAATTCTTGAACACCCAAATACTTGCCGTCCATTCAAAAGAGACTCACCTGTTTCAGTGATCACTGATTCATATCCGTTCTCTGCTAATCTTGCAAGTTCCTTTACACATAGATTCAGCTGTTCAATCTCTTTAGGTTTTACCTCAATCCTTACACCTATTCCTATCGGTAGTTCTTTCATCCTACCACCTCATATCCCATTCTTATATGTTCCTTTTACTGCTATCTATATTCACTCCTAATACTTTTTTCAAGCGTTTCGTTTGCAGTTTTTCTATCCTTAGGCTTATGCAATTTGTTGATTACACTTTATATATTATACCATTTGATAAATTAAAAAGCAGACTTGAGGGTCTGGGTTTTATCATTTTTGACCAAACAATCCTGTATTCATCAAGTTTTTTCTGAATTTGTGCCAGGTGTTTGCACAGATCCGTAAGATTTTGTCTGAATACAAATGATGATCCCAACTTCCCATGTAAATAGCATCTGATTCTATCGCTGGACTGAAGCTTATACTTGAATCAGTCTGGGATCTCCGATTCAAGAGTTGTTTTTGTATCTTGGTTGGTTGAATAAAAGCTTAGTGTCTTTGTTGTTGTTAGTTATGAACCTGTGTTGAATGCATCTACTCATGCTTCAAATGGTTGTTCTTGAGTTTTTGTAGGGTTTTTTCGATTGGTCAGAGGAATTTTCCGTGTTTCAAAAATAGGTGTACGCACGATCAGGGTATCTGTTTGACATTATAGTACGGTGCATCAGAACACTGTTCCTTCAATTGTTTTTAGATACGATGGAAATTTTCAAATAGGTTTACTTCTTTTATTACCGATATTTTTGCTATAAACTTTATACCTTTTGTTTTAAACATGTATTTACCATTTTGCCAATTGCATCTTTCAAATTTAAAGATATTTTTGCCTAAGGTTACCAAGTACTGAACTGGTAATAGAAACATTCCCAAAACAGCCGATAGTGGAGTATAAACCCGAAGGTAACTGTGTAATGTTAATGATATCTGACCTGTCGTCTGTTTTAAAGGCGGAAAGGTTTGTGATTTTGTACGGAACAAATAGATTTGAGACAACAAGTAACAAGATTAGCGTAACTATTAATACTTTAAAAATTTTACATGAATTTAAGTTGTTTAGTATGTATAAAGAAAATTTATCCACTCAAGCGACAGTTGTTGTTATTGTAGGTTAAGGAGAATGTGTTATCATAAGGTCATGACTAATTGCTCATGATCAAAAGAAAAAGCACCACGTTACAATGTGGTGCTTTTTTCTGGTAGCGGGGGCAGGATTTGAACCTGCGACCTTTGGGTTATGAGCCCAACGAGCT
>JBCNVJ010000161.1:0-1207 GCA_039630255.1 Fervidobacterium sp.
GAATTTGGTCTACCTCTGTCGTTTAAGGGCAGTTGATAAATTACACCATCAATTTCAAATTTTCCATAAGCTATTCTGTTGGCAAATCTTCCCACGATCGTACCGAGGAAACCAGGATTTTTCTCGTATTCTTCAAGTGTCTCGTATCCAAGTACAACATCGATAAATTTCCCATGTTTTGATGGTACCCAAAGCTCTCTAATGATACCACCGTAAGTGAGTATTTTAACAGTCATCTTATTTTCGTTAGTTAATGTGTATTCGTCGACAGCTATTCCTTCCTTAGTATTACCAAAATATCTACTTTTGCATTCAGGTTGCATGTATATCTGCCTCCTATATTTTCAGAAATTCCTCGACTGCACTCTCTACAATGCTCAGCGAAGCCTTCCAGAAGTCTTTTTTAGTTATGTCTATTCCTACACTTTTTGCGACTTCTTCAGCTGTACCTTTGCCAGTTGATGACAAAAGCTTTTTGTATCTCTCAAAAAATCCATCTTCGTTTTTCATTGCATACACACCAAGTCCAAATAACATCCCGAATGTATATGGGAAGTTGTAAAAGTGAAATGTTGGCGAATAATAGTGCGGTTTCACAATCCACATATATGGATGTAAAAAGTTGTGATCCAATCCATCGGCATAAGCTTGTTTTTGGGCATCCAACATTAACTGTTTAAATTCGTTAACACTTAATGGACCATTCTTTCTTTTTTCAAAGACTGCACTTTCGAATAAGAACCTGCTGTAGATATCGATGATTATTTGCACAGCATCCGAAAGTTCTTTATCGAGTAATGCCAATTTCTCCTCGTCGGTTTTTACTTCTTGTTTGATTGCACTGAGCAAAAGAGTCTCGTTAAATATTGAAGCTGTTTCTGCAAGTGTCGCAGGAGTTGTGCTGTTCAAAGGTGTTTCATCTTTGAGACAATAGTTATGAAATGCATGCCCCAATTCGTGTGCGAGCGTCAGAACGTTGTCAAGTGTGCCATCGAAACTCATAAGTATTCTGGATTCTTTTAAGGCTTTAACAGACGAGCAGAAAGCACCTCCACGTTTTCCTGGACGTGTTTCGGCATCTATCCATCTTTTCTCGAAAGCTTGATCTATAAAGTTACCAAGTTCTTCAGAGAATGTGGAAAGTTTTTCTACAATAAATTTCCTTGCTTCATCAAATTTCCATTTCTTATCGTATCCACCGATTGGG
>JBCNVJ010000162.1:0-1680 GCA_039630255.1 Fervidobacterium sp.
GAAAAAGCTATACTTGCAAGTGATCTTGGATTAACACCTGTTAACGATGGCAGTGTAATACGCCTAACGTTTCCGACACCTACTACTGAACAACGCCAAAAATGGGTTAAGAAAGCAAAAGAGATAGTGGAAGAAGGTAAAATAGCGGTAAGAAATATAAGAAGAGATATTATCAAAGAAATTAAGGATAAAAAGAAAGATGGAGAGATATCCGAAGACGACGAAAAAAGACTCGAAAAGGAAATACAAAATATCACAGATAAGTATGTAGCCGAACTTGATAAGCTGTTTGAAAAAAAGGAAAAGGAGATAATGGAATTTTGAGCTTAAGTGGACAGATTCAACATATTGCTTTTATAATGGATGGAAACGGCCGGTGGGCAAAAAGGCAAGGTAAACCAAGAACATATGGACATTACGTAGGTGCTTATAAGATAGAAGATGTGGTTAGATGGTGTGCAAATCGTGGTGTTAAATACACCACGTTTTATGCTTTTTCCACTGAGAATTGGAAAAGACCAAAAGAAGAAGTGAACTTTATATTGAATTTGCTTGTGGAAAAAATAGACGAGTTTTATGAAAGAATGCATAAAGAAAATGTGAGACTGAGGTTCATCGGGCGTTTAGATGAGCTACCAGATACTGTAAAGAAAAAGTGCGAGTACTATCAAGAAAAAACAAAAAACAACAGTAAAATCCAGGCGATAATGGCGTTCAATTATGGTGGAAGGTACGAAATAATAGACGCAGTAAAAAAAATCATCGAGGATACAAGAAATGGCAAATTAAATATAGATTCTTTAGATGATGGCACATTTAGAAATTACCTCTATGCACCTGATGTACCTGATCCAGATCTTGTTATTCGTACTTCAGGAGAAATGAGGGTGAGCAACTTTCTTATTTGGCAAATAGCCTACAGCGAATTTTATTTCTCAAATTTGCTATGGCCGGAATTTTCAGAAGAAGAACTTCAAAAAGCTATAGACGAATACACCAAAAGGGATAGGCGTTTCGGGGGGATAAAATGACAGCAGAAAGCTCAAGTAATCTGAAAAAAGAAACCATTCAGAGAATTATCAGTGCTTTTATCGTTGCACCATTTGTAATTTTGTGCTTTTTATCTTATAACAGCTTAGTTGGTCTTGTTGCAGCTATAGTTATGATCTGTTCAGCGGAATTATTTTTCACAACGATAAAGAAATACAACATATGGTTATCTTTCACGTATACAGCTGTGGTTACAACTTATCCAATATTGTATGGCATAACTTTTAGAAGATATCCCATGGAGTTACTTGCAATTATCTATATTACGGGTATTGTAATTGCGTTGAATCGTGTTAGAAATCGAGATATTATAACAGAAGTTTATTTTGCTTATTCAACGGCTCTTATTTACATAGCGTTTCTATTGTCTTTTTTTATACCTATTTACGATGAATTTGGTCCGGCATTGGCATTACTTACACTAACAATTTCATGGGCATATGACAGCTTTGCTTACGCTTTTGGAATGTTGTTTGGAAAACATAAGTTTGGCAGTTACTATAGTCCGAACAAAAGCTGGGAAGGCTTTGTAGGAGGTATATTTGGCACGTTCATTTACATTGTTTTGTACCAGCTAGTAGCTAATACTGTTTTTAAATCCAACATGCGATTGGATTTGATTTTGAAGAT
>JBCNVJ010000163.1:0-4193 GCA_039630255.1 Fervidobacterium sp.
GAAATACTTAGAAGAAATAGCACTTATTAGTGCAGATGCATCCTTCTGTGGATTAGGTCAGAGTATAAACGTCCCTCTCTTATCTTTAATAAACAACTTCCGAGAAGAGTTCATTGAACATATAGATCAAAGAATATGTAAAGCAAATTTGTGCAAAGAAATCAAAAAGAAAGCAAATGTAAAATGAAGTTCAAAAAAAACAAGAGCGCTCGTTTGAGTGCTCTTGTTTTTTTAAATCACCCTTGAAGAAAGTCTTATCATTAGCCTGTAAAGGTCCTTAAAATTTCTTTCTACTTCTTCATCCATTATGTTTTTTAAATCAAGAGGTTGATTTTTTATAGCCTGAATTCTTTCCAAAATACCTATCGTGTCTTTTGCAAAAAATTCTTTTCGTTTAGTGTATTTCATAAAAAATCTACTGGTCTTAAGTCCTTCAAGAGAGATGAAAGGTATACCAAAATAAGAAGCAACAAGTGATGGGTGAAACCTTTCAGATATAACAAAATTTGACGATAATATTAACGAAAGTAGTTCATTAATATTGCCACTATTCTCAAAAAACTCGCAACCCAATCTATTTGAAATAATCTTTGAAACTTCAATATCAGTTTTTTGCGTTGGACACACTACTATTTTCGAAAAATACTTTCTTAATATGTCGTATTTATAAACATTTGAGCTTTTTCTTGGGATAATAATTAATTCGTAGTCGTTCGATTTTTCCAGCTGAATTTTTTTTAGATATCTAACAGATGGATCACAACATATCACTGTATTTTTGTTTAAATACTTTCCGTATCTATAGGAAACTATATCACGAGCAAACAGAAAGACATTCTTATTCTTCAATAAGTTCCGCAGAATAAATCTATTAGTTTTCTTTTTAATAGGTCCCAGGCTGTTTCCAAACAAAATAACAGGTTTTTGTAACAAAAGGCTAAGTTGAATTATACCAAAGTAGTACAAGAAACTTCTTGTGCTCGTAATATCTTGTAACAGGCCACCTCCACCGTATACTACAATATCACTATCGTAAACGGCTTCTATCATCTCAAAAATATTAAAACGCGAAACCGTATCTTTGCTGATTCGCTTGGGTAAAGTTACTTTGTATTGTACATGGAATTTACGAAAAAAATCTTCAATACTTTCTCGCATTAGCTCATCGCCGAAATTTCCATAACCATAGTATCCAACCAACAATACTTTCAAGGAATATCAATCCCCTTTGAAGAATATTTTAAATGAAAAAACAGGTAGGAGCGTGAAGTTTAATGGTTCGTAAAATAACGGAAAACATATACGTGATAGAGCACGAAGAAGCTGCTAACAACGTTATCGTAATAGGTAGAAAGGGTGTTGTACTCATAGATACCTCTCTTTTTCCCGAGAAAGCTAAAAGTATAGTCAAATTTGTCAAAGAGTTGACGTCAAAATCTATTTCTCTTGTTTTAAACACTCATTATCATCCTGATCATACGTTTGGTAATGTTGTTTTTGACTGCCCGATTGTTGCACATGTTTTAACACGTCAAAAAATGGAAAATTTTGATAAATCTTATTTTGATACACTTGGTTTAGAGTATTTCACACCCAAGTTACCTGATGTGTTATTTGATGATACATTTGAATACGAAGATGGTTTAAAAATAAAATTCATACATGGTCCTGGTCATACACCGGATTCCTCTTTTGTATACATACAAGACGAAGATGTTGTAGTTGCTGGTGATACTGTAATAAATACAATTCATCCAGAAATAGTAGAGGATAGTAACCTTAATGCGTGGTTAAGAACACTTGAAAAAATGCCACAGGTTAAATATATCGTGCCGGGTCATGGTGGATTCGGTGATTATAAATGCATTGTAAAGATGAAAGAATACATTGAAAAGATTCGAAAATTGATATTTGGAGAATTAAGTCCAACGGACTTGGAAAATGACGAAAATTTCTCGAAACGTCTTCACCCTGAGATGCTTGAATGGAGTATTAGAAATTTAATTACTTAAACTTAACTTACTCCAAACTTGTTCAACATATTTTGACTGTTTATCAAACATTTCCTGGGCATTTTCTGTGTTATATTCATGATCGTATCCTGCCATATGGAGTATGGAGTGGATTATTACTGTCAACAATTCTTTTTCAAATGGATTTTCAAATTTCTCTCCGTTTTCTTTTATAACATCAATACACAAATATCCCTCAGCATAAGGTTGAATAAAATTCTCATCCTCTGTATCTTGCTTTATTAGATTATCCTTTCCGTAAACAAAGGTAAGCACATCAGTTGGTCCTTGTTTTCCTCTGAATTCAGTATTTAACTTTGCCATTGTATTTGAATCAACAAATATAAATTCTACGTAGACATCTCCAATTTCGTTTTGAACGATTTGTTCAAAACTATCACCCGCTGAATCTAAAAACTTCTTAAGTTCCTCGGGGTAATTTTCAAATTTTATCATTTCATCACCTCAGCCCGTGGTTTCGATTTCTTGGTTTAAGGTTGGATATTCAATTCTTTGGTTAGATAATCCTTCAAAAACAATAACAAAACTATCTATTATAGTCTTTAACTCATTTATTGTCAAACCTGCTTCAATTAACTGATCTTCTTCAAATAATTCTATCACAGTTTTTTCAACAACCGATTTTATCTTGTCAAGTGTTGGATTTTTAAGAGATTTCGTTGTTGCCTCGACTACATCAGCAAGCATTAAAATTGCAAGTTCCTTACTTTTTGGTCTGGGACCGGGATATCTGTAATCTTGTATATTTACATTCGGCTCTAATTCGAGTGCTTTTTTATAAAAGTATTTTTGGACTCTTGTACCATGATGCTGCGGGATTGCCATTTCAATTTGTATTGGGAGTCTGTATTTTCTAGCTATATCTATCCCATCACTAACGTGCTTTTTAATGATTTTTGAACTAACATCCGGCGGTAGGCTATTGTGCGGATTGTCTTCTATATTCTTTAGATTTTCGATAAAATACTCAGGATTTCTTAATTTTCCTACGTCATGATAATATGCGCACGCTCTTCCAAGTATTGCATTGGCACCTATACTCTCGGCTGCCCTTTCAACTAACTCGGCTACACGCATACTGTGATAGTAAGTTCCTGGTGCGTGAATCGAAAGAAGTTTTAGAAGTGGATGATTAATGGTTGAGATTTCAGAAAGCCCTATATTTGAATATACTCTTGTCGATACTTCAATGTATGGTAAAATACCAAGAATTACTATTGAGGAGATAACAGGATTGAGGAAAACTATAATATAATCTTTTACAGAAAAATAGAAATGTCGGACTGGCTCTTGAAGTAGGATCATCAATATGCTCGTAATACCAGATGCAACGCCTGCCTTTGCAACCTGCACTCTATTTTTGGTATTCTTAAGAATATACGTTGCTATGAAAACCTGGGGAAAGAAATGGAGGAACATGAAGAAATCTCGATAATGGAATGCCGTTGAAAGCGAAAGTATCAAACCTGCACTGGCTCCAAACTCATAGTCTATCAACAAAGTAATAAGCATAGGTACAGCAATTATAGGTATGAATGTAATTCCATAAATTTTGTACACAACAGTATTTAAAACGCTTCCAATTAGAAAAATACCGTAAAATAATATTCTATACCTTGCATCTACATTCATTATACTTGAGTTCCTTATAAAATGCTCAACAATTCCATACCAAATAACCAATATTAGTATAAATTCATTTAAAAGTCCAAGTAAGCTTATTTCATATATATTATTAGCAACGCTAATTATGAGCGCCAATATTATTCCATCGTATATAAATGCTTCGTTTTTTAGCATATCAGATTCTAAATGCTTTGCTTGCATGTCTATCTCCTCTTTTCAGATTTTTCTTCTCTTTGAACACGTTCGAAGTTATCATATGCCCGTATGATTTTCTTTACGAGAGGATGTCTCACAACATCAGCATCTGTTAAATAGACAAATGTTATACCTTCGATATTTTTAAGTATTTCTTGAGCAACAACCAGCCCAGATTTTTCTTGTATATCTATCTGCGTTACATCGCCAGTCACTATAACTTTTGACCCGAATCCCATACGTGTTAAAAACATTTTCATTTGTTCATATGTAGTGTTCTGAGCTTCATCAAGGATTATAAAAGAACTATTTAAAGTCCTTCCTCTCATATATGCAAGA
>JBCNVJ010000164.1:0-11790 GCA_039630255.1 Fervidobacterium sp.
TTGTAACCAGAAGCAGTAAAATCTCCAATCGACCAAGCAAAGCCCATTGAAACCGATGAAGCTAATGCTTTCCTTGTTGGCAATATCTTCTGCGCTTGAACAATGTTAGCTGACATCAATAAAAATCCACAAAAATCAAAAGTTATGAAAGATAAAAATAAAAGAAAAATAGATTTTGTGCTCAAAAAGATAATAATAGAAATTGCCATACCCAAGAAGGCTATCAAATCCTGCTTTTTCGCTCCTATCTTTTCCATAAGCAAGACTCCAAGATAATTTGCAAATACTCCCGCGATCATTCCGGATGTTATCAACATTCCAGATAATGTAATATGGTAATTTAAAATTGATGTTATGTAGATCGGAGTGTAAGTATGAACAATAGACATGATAAAACTTCGTGTGGTAACAACAAACAATATTGGAATTAAAACGAAGATTTCCTTAAATGAAAACTTTGGGTTTAGTTTAACGGCTTTTAAAGGTAGTTTAGTTCCCAGCATGTATATACCTATCACCAGAAATGGTATGGAAACAATCCATAAAGCTTCTATGCTTAGCCTTGAAACGTAAAATGAAATAAAAACAGGTCCTATAGCGGCACCAAGTGTGCCGGCTATCGAAAATATTGCTACCGACCTTCCACTACTTTCACCCGCCATAGCAGCACCTAAGGGATGAAAGGCAGAATTTGCAAGTCTGATAATTAAAACAGCTATCAAGGCAACCCAAAAATTCGTGGAAAAACCAAGTAATGCAATACCAAAAGCTTCGAGAAAATACATGGTAATAAGATACGACTTGGTAGAATGTACCTTGTCAAACCAAAAACCAAAAAGTACTTGCATTAAACTTGAAAAGGCAGCAGAAAGTGTCAAAAATGTTGTTAAAACTCGTATCTCTATACCAAATTTGGTTATCAGATACGGTCCTATCGGATTGAAAAATGATACTAAAAAATCTAAAAGAAAATGGGAAATAACAGACATATGCGTTAAGCTGACAATCAAAGTTCTCACCTCTAATGTTTTGAAGGTTATAACAATTTAGTTAGCAGAACTAACTTTTTATCATTTTACCATGATAGTGTTTTTTCCGCAAGATTTTAGCTCGAATACACAAGGTATTCTCATGTTAATTTGTTTATGGTAAAATTATTAAAACAGCAGTAGGAGGATGGAACTTATGCAATATATTCATTACTTGATAACTGGTGAATGGATAGACGAGGTTACAAGGCTACCGAACAAGAAATTTGCTGAAAGAGTTATTGAAGAACTTAAAAAAAGCGCTGAAGAATTTTTTGCTTTGAATATAAGACTTGATTTTCTTGCATCAGACCAGAGCACGTTGAATTTTGTACTTTCGAGGGTTTCGTCAGTTATTAAACATAGTGTAAGAATTCCAAAAGATTTTGTTTTTAAGCTTGATGATAAAAATTTTTTGATAATCATACATGGGATTTCAGAAGGTGAGGCTCAAAAAATCTCACAAAGAATAAAAGACTCATTACATTATCTGTTGTTAACTTACGGCCCACAAAAAATACAAGTGAATTGTGAAATAGAGATAAGTAAAATTGGAGGTGTACGTTAATGGAGATAGGTACAAGATACGAACCAAAAGGAATGGAAATGAAATGGTACAAGAACTGGCTTGAAAAGGGTTATTTTACTCCAAAAGGCAGTGGTCCAAAGTATTGTATTGTGATTCCACCACCAAATATAACCGGAAGAATACACATGGGACACGCATTGAATATAACCATTCAAGATATATTAAGTAGATATAAAAGAATGCAGGGATTTGATGTGCTTTGGCTTCCTGGTGAGGATCATGCAGGTATTGCTACTCAAACGGCTGTTGAAAAGTTTTTGTCAACCCAAGGAAAGAGTAAGAGAGATTTTTCAAGGGAAGAATTCTTGAGTATAGTGTGGGATTGGGCAAATAAATATAGAACAGAGATTAAAAATCAAATTATGTCCATTGGTGCTTCCGTAGATTGGACAAGAGAAAGATTTACATTAGATGAAGGACTTTCAAAAGCAGTTAGAAAAGTATTTGTCGAGCTTTACAAAAAAGGATTAATTTATAAAGGTAAGTATATAGTTAATTGGTGCAGCAGATGCGGCACTGTTCTTTCAGATGAAGAGGTTGAATATCAAGAAGAGGAAGGAACATTGTATTATATAAGATATCCAATAAAAGAAGAAGATGACTTTGTCATAATTGCTACCACAAGACCAGAAACTATGCTTGGTGATACTGCTGTGGCAGTACATCCATCAGACGATAGATACAGCAAATATGTTGGTAAGGTTGCGATTTTACCGCTGGTAGGAAGAGAGTTGCCGATAATCGCAGATAATTATGTTGATCCATCATTTGGAACAGGGGCTCTTAAGGTTACACCTGCGCACGATCCTCATGATTATCTTATCGGACAAAGACATAACTTGCCTTTTGTTGATATATTTGATGAGAATATTGTGGTAAATGAAAATGGTGGAAAATTTAAAGGTCTAACCGCAGAACAGGCAAGGAAGGCTATTGTTGAAGAACTGGAATTGCAAGGCTATCTTGTGAAGGTTGAAAAACTCAAGCACTCTGTCGGCAGGTGTTACCGTTGTGACACTGTTATAGAACCACGTCTGATGGACCAGTGGTTCGTCAGTATGAAACCATTAGCAAAGCGGGCAACTGAGGCTGTTGAACAAGATGAAGTGAAGTTTGTTCCAGAAAGATGGAAAAAGGTGTATTTAAATTGGATGTACGAGATACGAGATTGGTGTATAAGCAGGCAACTTTGGTGGGGACACAGAATCCCCGTTTGGCAGTGTCATGACTGTGGACATTACAATGTGTCAGAAAGCGAAATAACAAAATGTGAAAAATGTGGTGGCGTTAATCTGAAACAAGATGAGGATGTACTTGATACATGGTTCAGTTCGGCACTATGGCCATTCAGTACAATGGGGTGGCCAGAAAAGACTGCTGATCTTGAGAGATATTACCCAACAGATGTTCTTGTTACCGGTTTTGACATTATATTCTTCTGGGTGGCACGAATGATAATGATGGGCTATGAGTTTATGAACGAAAAGCCATTCAGAGAAGTTTATATTCATCAGCTTGTAAGGGATAAATACGGTCGAAAGATGAGTAAATCACTCGGCAATGGTATAGACCCTCTTGAAATTATCGACGAATATGGCGCAGATCCAATGAGGTTTACACTTGCAATATTAGCTGCTCAAGGTCGAGATCTAAAGCTCGATGTGAAATTTTTTGATACTTATAAGAAATTTGCAAATAAAATTTGGAACGCTACAAGGTTTGTTTTAATGAACCTTGATGATTTTGAAAAGCTTGATATAAATTATGAAGAACTTAGTTTGGTTGACAAGTGGATTTTGTCAAGACTTCACAAAGCTATTCAAAAGGTTACACAGTCACTTGACAGTTATGATTTTAACATAGCAGCTGGAGAGATTTATAACTTTTTCTGGGATGAGTTATGTGACTGGTACATTGAGGCCGTGAAAAACAGACTTAAGAAAAGTCATAGAAGACTTGTTCAAAATATTCTTGTTTACGTACTTGATATGAGCTTGAGGCTTCTTCATCCGTTTATGCCTTTCTTAACAGAAGAACTTTGGACAAAGCTTCCAACAAGCGGTGAATCTATAGTTATTGCAAGTTGGCCAAAAGTTAATCAAGCCTTTATTGATGAAATATCTGAAAAAAGGTTCAATATGATAATGAACATCATAAGAGGCGTTAGAAATATTAGAGCAGAAGTGAATTTGCCACAATCTACCAAGGTATGTACCTTTGTGAAAGGCAATCTTTCTGAAGAGGAGCAAGAATACATCAAATTCCTTGGAAATGTTGAAGATATACAATTTGTGGATCAACGACCTGAACAGAGTGCTACAGCATATGTTTCAATTGATACTGAAGTATATGTATCTCTTGGAGCACTTATAGATGTTGAAAATGAGGTTGTAAGGCTTAAAAAGAAAGTTGAAAAACTCAAAAACGACATGGAAAAATTCACCAAGAAACTTTCAGATGAAAATTTCCTAAGAAATGCTCCGGAAGATATCGTTGAAGAGACAAAAGAAAAACAAAGAATATTCCACGAGCAGATAGACAGAATTGAGCAGATTATTTCTGATTTGGAGGCAAAAGTATGAGTCTTATTCAGTTGTTAAACTATCTTTACTTCACAAGACCGTACAACACAATGAAACTTGGACTTTTTCGGATAGAGCAATTACTTTCTAAAATGGGGAATCCACATATTGGAGTTAAATACTTTCATGTTACTGGTTCAAATGGCAAAGGTAGTGTGACAACATTTCTCGAGTACCTTACCTATCATCACAATCATAATGTTACTGGCTTTTATTCACCACATTTATCTACAATACTTGAGCGATTTCACTGGAACACCGAGCTTATAAGTGTTGAAGATTTTGTGAAAAGCGCAGAGTTTGTCAAGCCTTTTGCAGAGGAGCTGGATAAATTTGGCGATGAGTTTTCACCAAGTTTTTTCGAATACATGACCGCTATATACTTTCACATAACATCGGTCAAAAAGGCGGAATATGGTAGTGTCGAGGTAGGACTTGGAGGACGGTTTGATTCAACTAATGTTATAACCCCTGTTGTATCAGTTATTACAACGGTGTCCTTAGAACACACGAATGTACTTGGAGATACAGTAGAGCAGATCGCCTTTGAAAAAGGTGGAATAATTAAAAACGGAATTCCTGTTGTTATTGGAAAGATGCCTCAGGAGGCTAAGAATGTAATATATGAGATTGCCAAACAGAAAAACGCGAGGGTTTATGAGTTTGGAAAAGATTTTTCAGCAGAAGTTGTAGATTATTCCTTTAATAGAAATATTTACAATTATTATGGGGACAGCACTGTTAAAGGTATACCAGTACGTCTGAACGGGACACATCAATTATACAATATTGCAGTAGCTCTGAAGGCATACGAATTAGTAGAAAAGTTGGATAATAGGAACGTTGTTGCTGCAATGGAAAATGCGTTTATTCCGGGAAGATTTGAATTGTTCAACGGATTTGTTCTTGATGGTTCTCACAATCCGCAGGCAGCTCAGATTTTTGCTGAAAACGTGGAAATTTACTTTCCGAAGAAGAAACGAGCTGCGCTTTTCGGAATAGTCGATGATAAGGATAAAGTAAATGTACTCAAGTATATTGCTCCACTCTTTGACAAAATCATAGTTACAAGACCTCCATCAAAACGAGCTCAAAAGGTAGAAGAAACTTACGAGATTGCAAAGAAATATTGTTCAAACGTTGTTTTAGAACCGGAACCATTAAAAGGACTGGAAATTCTTGAAAAATGCGATGTTGATGTGAGATTTGTAACAGGTTCATTTTACCTAATAGGGCTAGTTAGAGACTTTCTAAAGAATGGTTACATAAGTGAAGAATTAAAAATAGGTGGAGCGTAGAATTAAGGAGGTGTTGTTCTTTTGGTAGTTTCCAATAACGTGAGTGAAGTTTTGAAAAAGTTAATGAAAGTTCTTGAGAAAAAAGAAGCGATAGATCCTGTTGTTCTTGACATGTCCAAAACACGTTTATTGACGGACTATTTTGTCATCTGTACAGCTAATAGCAATATTCATATGAAGAGTTTAAGAGACGAGATTGTTGAGTTTTTCAACGAAAATGGTAAAGAACTCATTTATTACGATAAAGGAGACAATTATGATTGGTTACTGATAGACGCTGGCGATATTGTCATACATATCTTTACCAAAAGCGCACGTGAATTCTACGATATTGAGCATTTATGGCTTGATGCTGAGGGGATAGTGTTCTAGATGATTTTGAAAAATGCTCATGTATTAATAGATGGCAAAATTAAGAAGGTTGATATAAGAATAATTGATGGTATTATAAAGGATATAAATGTTTCGATAGCTCCGAGTTTTGGAGAAGAAGTTTTAGATCTTTCGGGAAAAGTAATATTGCCAGGATTTGTGAACACACATACCCACGTTGCAATGTCTCTTTTTAGAGGATTTGCGGAAGATTTACCATTTAACAAATGGCTTTTTGAAAAGATACTACCTTCTGAAGAAAAACTCACCTCAAATGCAGTGTATTATTCAAGTCTTATGAGCATGATGGAAATGGTATCGTATGGAACTGTGGCTTTTTGCGATATGTACTTTTACGAAGATGCAGTTGCACAAGCCGTTGCCGATTTTGGCATGAAAGCTCTCCTTACACGTGGATTAGTTGATAACAATGGTGATGACAACGGAAGGTTAGAAGAAAATTTGAAACTGTACAAAAAATGGCACGGATACGATTATCGTATTTACATTGGCCTTGGTCCGCACGCACCGTATTCCTGTTCAAAAGAATATCTCCTAAAGATAGTGGAAGTAGCTAAAGCAAACGATATGGTAGTTACAATGCACTTTTTTGAAAATGCGTGGGAATACGATAAATATTCCCCAGAGGAAATAATAGGAATAGGTTTTGACAGGATCCATTTTATACCTGTCCATTGTACTCAGCTGAGAAAAGAAAATTTAGATGTTGTTGTGGGAACTTATCCGTCAATAAATACTGTGAGTAACATGAAGCTTGGCAACGGTATTCCACCTATTAGTGATATGATAAAAAAAGATATAAAAATAACAATTGGAACAGATGGACCCGCGAGCAATAATTCTCAAAATGTTCTTTTTGATTTGAGAGTAAGTATTTTGTCACAAAAAATGCTCAACCCTGAACAATTTGATGTGATAACTGCATTTAATAGTATTACAGTAAATGGATACGAAGCGTTACGATTGAAAGGCGGCAAGATAGCCGTTGATTATCCGGCTGATTTGGTTATTTTAAATCAAGACCATCCTCAATTGCAACCGCTTGATAATTTTTTAAATAATCTTATTCACTCTTACACAGATAGAGTTTATGCAACAATGATAAATGGAGAATTTGTTTATATAAATGGTCATTATCCAACTATAGATTACAAGGAGGTGCTTGAGAAATTTACGATTTTCTCGAGGAAGGTTACAGGTATAGAAAACTGAGTGTTGAATTAAAGAAAAAGTACAAGGAACGTGTGCAAAGATTACCAATAAACGCTGGTTTTACGTGTCCAAATAGAATAAATGGAAAGCCTGGATGCTTATTTTGTGATGAAACTGGTAGTGGTTTTTCAACGTTTTTTGGGAAAGATATCAAAGAGCAAATTAAGTTAATGCGGGAAAAATATAAAAAGAAAGGTATAAATAAATTCATAGCCTATTTTCAAAACTATACCAACACATTTGCACCTTTGGAAATACTTAGAGAGTTGTACACGCAGGCAATAGAAGAAGATATCGTACAGCTTGATATAGCTACAAGACCAGACTGCGTGAACGTAAAAGTCTTAGAATTACTAAAGGAAATAAGTCAATATTACAAGATATCAATATCTCTTGACGTAGGACTACAAACTGCAAATTATCATACACTTGTGAAAGTTAACAGAGGACATACATTGGCTGAGTATATATACGCAGTAAATTTAATAAAAAAATACGACTTTGAAATAGTTTCTCATGTAATTTTGAATTTGCCAGGTGATAATATCCTTGACGTAATTGAAACTGCAAAGATCCTATCAGCACTTAACGTGGATGGAGTAAAGATCCATTCTTTGTATATAGTAGAAGGCACGGTGTTTGCTGAGATGTTTAAGTCTAATAGGTTAAAGATTTGTACACTTGAAACGTATGTTGAGCGAGTAGTAGCGTTTCTTGAGTATTTATCTCCAAAGATAGTAATCCATAGACTTGTGGCAGATCCACCTTTAAAAGGAACGATTTTTGGAAACTGGGGTAAGAGTAAGAATGAAATTGTATCGATAATAGAAAAGAAAATGAAAGATAAAAACACATATCAAGGTAAGAAAGCAGTGTTTTAACATAATAACAAAATCTTATTTGCCGATAATGCATAAAACAATTATGTATAAGATCATCGATAGATAAGTACATCTGAATTTATTTAAAGAAAAAAAAATTATGGATATCTTCCGCAAATGTTCTAATTCTTTAAAATGGCAATGTTCCAAAAGTTCTAAAAGCAGTGAAAAAATAAAAAATATGAATATGTAAAAAATGTAATTCGAACGTAAATAGATTGTCGAAAATAAAGATACTGAAATAAGTTTTTGGTAATGAGATATTCAAAATTTTTAAAACAGGTAGGTAGGTAGAAAAAAATAGTTGGTTATATATTAACTCTCATGTTCTAAGATATTTATAAAATTTAGGAGACTTAAAAAAGACCGCCGATGTTTTCGGCGGTCTTTTTGATTTTTAGTTTATAATTATTGTTGTTTGTAGAGAATATAGAAGTCGTTACCTGGTCTCATTGGGTTGTCGTACCAACCTTTGACCCATGTTCTTTGTACACGGACGCCAACTGGTTGATACACTGGAACACTGATGCAATTGTCTATAACAAATTTTTGAATCTGCAGATACAGTTTTGCACGCGTAGATGGATCCGTCTCGGCAGCAGCTTGTTCTATGAGTTCATCAAGACTCTTTCCGCCGAGTTCTTTTCGTGGGGCACTGACAAATTTTCTGAAGTTTTCACCTTGTCTTCCACTATAGTCACCTTTGCTGTGGTAATAGGTGAATATAAAGTTATCTGGGTCTGGATAGTCCGCAAGCCATCCAAGTATGAATACTGGTAGTTCACCACGTTTTGTTGCATCAAGGAATGTTGGCCATTGGAGTGGCTGTACTTCTACCTTTGCTTTACCAGGTGCTGCCATTTCAAGGTACATCTTAACCATTTCTGCAACTCTTTGTCTTGCCATGTTACCTTGGTTATATGCTACGCTGAATTTGAACCCTTTTGCCCAAGCTTGTCCATTCCATGCCTTTTTTAAGTTGTCTTGAACCTCTTTAATGTTAAATCTGTAAAGTGGGAGTGATGGATCAAATCCAAGCATACCTTCCGGTAATGCCGTTGGTATTCTCTTACCAAAGCCTTTGAGAACGTCCCTGATCAGAGCATCATAATTCACTGCTGCTGCCACTGCTTTTCTTGCATAGATATCGTTGAAAAAGTCTGTAGGTATACCGTTACCGTCAAGTTTACCAGAACCAATATATTTACTTGATTGATTGACCGACCAGTTGAATGCAAGTACCGTAACAGAAAGTGTTGGTATGTTTTCTATTATTTGAATATCTTTGTTACCTCTGAGCTGGTCAAGATATTCAAGAACGACAGCAATTGAGTCTGCGTCACCTTTTTCAATCATTGCCTTTCTTGTCGACCATTCATCAATACCCCAGATGATAACTTTTTTGATCTTTGCTGGCTCTCTCCAATAACTTTCGTTTGCCACAAGTGTAATTTTTTGTTGTTTTCTGTCCCATTCTACGAATTTGTATGGACCCGTTCCCATTGCGTAAGCATACAGTGGTGATTTTTCTTTTTCAAGGTCTTTATATTTCCACCATGTCTCTGCCTTTCCATCCCAAAGACCAAGTTTTATACAAGTTTCTTTGTCAAGCACTGCTGCCCAATGAGCACTCTGAGCAATGATGTTCATAAATGGTGCGTATGGTCTGACAAGTTTGACAACAACGTTATCCCCTTGAACCTCTATTGCAGGATCAACAACTTGTTTGTAAAAATCAATAACTTTTTGTCTGTATTCTGGTTTTGGTTCCCCACTTTTATCGAATATTTCGCTGACAGGTTTTCCAACGAATTCTTCAAGCTTTTCATCCCTGGAATGTGTGCCAAACAACGCATACCACAACATCCACATCGGCCCACCAGATGGATCGTACAACAATCCTCTTTCAAACGAATACTCTACATCTTCAGGTGTAAGTGGGTTCCCATTGTGGAATTTTACACCTTTCCTAATAGGGAATATGTATGTCTTACCACCGTCTTTAATCAAACCGTTTTTAACCGTTGGAACTTCTGTTGCAAGCCTTGGTTCAAACTCGCTAACGCTTCTACCTTTGTAGGCTATAAGGTTTTCGTAAACGTTATAAAGCACTTCTCCACTTGCCGTATCGTACGCAAGATGTGGGTCGAGTGTGTCAGGTTCTCCTATAGTTGCGCTAACGTATGTTGTTGGATCAAATGCTACGAGCATACCAACTAACATGAAAATACCAAAAAGGACTACCAACCACTTCTTCACAAAAATCCCCCCTTCAAAAGGATGTGTTCAGGATAAATACAAGATCAAAAATACTAAATCTATTATACCACACCCTCAGAAAATGTTGCAATTGTTAACATAAAAATCTTTCATAAGCGTGAATTTGTTAAAGATCAATACAGTATACTAACGAGAATTTCCATAGCAAAACCATTAGAAATATTTCAAAATAGACAAAAGTGCCCTCTCAGGGCACTTTTGGATGTTCAATTTTGCTAATCTTTCTAAATATTGTTATTTGAACCTTTTAAAACCACGTATCATGTGTTTTCCAAATGGACTTTGGAATATTATAGCTTTTTGAAAGCCATTTAAAGGTTGCTGACCAAGTTTGTACTTTACACCATCTATAACGATGGTTTCTGGTACTATTGAAGTTCTTTTGACACCAGTAATTTTAAAATCGTCTCCTACTTTTAGGTTTCTCCAAACTGGAATAATTTGAGCTGGAAGTTTTATTTCTTTTCCCTTATCATCGGCAAGAATTAGTGTGGCATCTGTCTTTGATATTTCGATCTTTTTAATTTTGAAACTAAGCGTTACGTACTCTAAAGTATCTCTTAGAGGCCTCAGTCTCAACTGAATTTTGTAACCTGAGGTTTCTATATAAATGGGAACAACAAAAGTAGTTTTGGTGCCTTTCACAGAAATTGATGAGCCCACCTTAACAGCTGTAGGATTTGCAAATGAAAGAGGAATTCTTACATCAGTTCCCTCTGAGGTGACTGTTACGTACCCGTTACCTTTTAACCCCATAACAACTTCTTTGACCTGGCCAGAAAGTTCAAAACTTGACTTTTCAAGTGTGAGTATATTACTCAAAGAAGCAAAACTACCTTGAATTGCTAGGGACAAAACTAACGGTACTACAGTAAACAAAACACCTAAAACCTTTCTCATGCATCTCACCTCCTACTGATTTATAGTCGTTGTACAATCTGGGATTTTCACATTTATGATAATAAATCAAGCTTAAAAAATCCTTAAAACATCACTATTTACTGTCAACTTGAATAACTACTTGAAGTATTTAGTGCTAACGTAGTTTATCTTCTATAAAAATGTCTATGACTTCTTCAAAATTAAGTATGAATTGTTGTTGGTAATGTTTAGTTTCAGGCTATAATAAATTCGGTAATCAAAATTAGCGAGATTTATGTAGTTATTTCTTATCCTCTCAATCTTTTTATATTCTTTTTCAAACTAGCATTTTGGAGGGATACGCGTGGAAGGAAAAAAAGTATTGAACAAAGTTATACTTATCATTTTATTTTTGTTTTCAGTTTTGACCTTTTCCCAGCCTCTTGCAATTTGGGTTGTTCGTGATCAAATTACTTTACTGAAAGAATAGATAATGTAATCAAAGTAGCAACGGAAGTTGGTACGCAAAGATTTTATGTCCAAGTTGTTGGTAGAATGGATGCCTACTATAAGTCAGATATTTTGCCTTGCTCGGAGGCATTAAATTCTCAACCTGACGATTTTGATCCGCTTGAGTATATCATTTCACACGCGCAGCCATTGAAC